>JBAZSS010000005.1:30634-48856 GCA_041662285.1 Parcubacteria group bacterium | reverse complement strand
CATCAAACGGCAGATTTTGTCCTTTCAACTCCTGCGAAGGTTTTTGCTTAGCTCGACTGATCAGTGTCCCCACGGTGTTCATCGGCTTGCCCAATATTTCACTTATCTCTTCATATGATTTATCGGAAAAATAGCGAAGCACCAAAACTTGTTTGTACTTAAATGGCATTTTGTCGAGCGCCACATTTACCTCTTTGCCAATTTCTTTTCGAAGCCACGCCTTGTCTGCTCCTTCTTCAAAACTCATCATTTCCAATTTATCTTTGGTCGCGGCGATATCTTCCCAGGGGATAAATCTCTTAAGCGCTCTTCTCTTGATGAAGTTGACCGCTTCATTGTGCGCAATACGATAGATCCAAGAAGAAAATTTTCGCGCCGTGTCATAGCTTTGCAAGTTTCGATAGGCCTTGAGAAAGACATCTTGCAAGATATCTTGCGCTTCATCCCGCGAACCAATCAAGCGAAAAAGATAGGCAAACAATTTTCCTTGATATCTTTCAATGATCTCGCCATATCTTTCCTGATTCGAGTTTCGCACAATTTCCACGAGTTCTCCGTCCGTTAATTCTTTTTTTGACTTATTTTCTACCATTTATAATACTTGAATTTTTTACTTTATATTTCGCAATAATAATGATACTATATAATTAGTAATTATACTAGTAATTTTATGATCATTTTGAGCCTCGAAACATCTTGCGATGAAACTGCCTGCGCTATTTTGGAAGAAAAAAATGGTGCTTTTTCGGTTTTAGCTAATATTGTCTCTTCGCAAATAGCCCTCCACGCCACTTGGGGTGGAGTGGTACCAAACCTGGCTGCTAGAGAACATTTGAAAAATATTATGCCCGTTATCGACGAAGCGTTGAAGAAAGCTCGTCTAACTTCGAAAGACATTGATCTTATTGCGGTCACTAATGGCCCAGGACTAATCCCGGCACTGCTTATCGGAGTGGAAACTGCCAAAACATTATCCTACCTTTGGAAAAAACCTTTGATTGGAATTCATCATATTGAAGGACATATCTACGCTAATTTCATCTCCGATGAAATTAGCGCAATTTCCAATTTCCAATTTCTCCCGCTAGGTCGGGACCCCGCCAAGGCGGTGGCAATTTCCAAACAAATTCAAAAAAACAAATTCAAAAATATTCAAAAAAAATCTCCTTCCTTAATTGAAAATTGTGAATTGAAAATTGAAAATTCACTAAACATAAAATTCCCAATTTTATGTTTAGTAATCTCCGGCGGACATACTCAACTCGTTCTTATGAAAAAACATTTGAGTTATGAAATTATCGGCGAAACTCAAGATGATGCTGTAGGCGAAGCTTTTGACAAAGTCGCGAGAATCTTGGGGCTTGGTTATCCTGGTGGACCAGCAGTAGCGGCCAAGGCCGTCAATTTCCAATTTCTAATTTCTCCCGCCAAGGCGGGACCCCGCCAAGGCGGTGGCATTTTCCAAAAAAAATCCAATATTAAATTTCCTAGACCAATGATAAATTCAAAGGATTTTAATTTCTCATTTTCCGGGCTAAAAACCGCGGTACTTTATAGTGTTAAAAAAAATCCTAATTATAAATCACAAATTGAAAATTACTGTTATGAATTTCAACAGGCTGTTTGCGATGTCTTGATTTCAAAAACTATTCGCGCAGCAAAAAAGTATAATCCCAAAACTATTATGCTAGCCGGCGGTGTGTCTGCTAATATCGAATTGCGAAAACAACTTGGCGAAGCGATCAAGAAAGATTTGCCCGATACTGCTTATCGCATACCAGAAACTAAATATAGCATCGACAATGCCACAATGATTGCTATGGCCGCCGCTTTCCGTTACAAGCTCAAAAAAAATACTCGCATTTTGAAAAATAATTGGAAAAATTTAGAAACAAACGCTAATCTAAAATTAAAATAATATGAACAAGCTTATAATTTTTTTTCTTGGAATAGCCACCGCCATTGGTGCTTTGATTCTCCAGACAATTTTAACAATCATCTTCCCTGCCCTCGAAAATTCTGCGGGAATGGAAAAAATTGGAACCTTTATGCTTTTGGCAATTTTCATCGAAGAATTTATCAAGCTCGGCTTTTTATGGAAAATTTCAAAAAGGGTAAAAAATATTTTTTGGTCGGCAATTATCCTGGGAAGTGGTTTTGCCACTGCAGAAATATTTCTCAATGTTCTAAATAACAACCTTTTCAATCTTGAATTATTCTTCTCTTACTTTGGGTTATTTTTGATCCATATTTTCACTTCCTCAATCTATGGTCTCTATCTGGCTAAAAAAGAAAACCAGACGATTTGGAGCACTTTAGCTATTTTTGGCCTTGGCTATTTCTTGCATTTTCTTTTCAATTTTTTTGTTGCTATTTCGACAAATACCCTCGTGCTTGATGGTGGGCTAAGTATCCTCATTTTTCTAGCTTTTTTTGTGAGTAAAAATAGCAAAAAATAACTTTTCTTGCCAAAAAACCAGAATTAAATTAGAATTAAAGTAAGATAAATAAATAATAATATTATATGACAAAAGTAAAGAAATCTTTTTTTGAAAAATTAACTGGTTCTCGCACAATTGACAGTAGTGAAGGTGGGTCTTTTGAGAGAGAGCGTCCAATGAATATCTCTAATATTTATTCTGAAGACACTGCCGAAGCAGAAATGATCATCAATTCATCTCCTCGCATGATGGAACGAGAAGAAACACACGCATCCCCTATTCAAGAAGACGGTGAAGGACAACTCACTATTGATGTTTATCAAACTGACAATGATGTGGTGATTCGCTCCACTATCGCCGGAGTGAAACCGGAAGATTTGGATGTGAGCATTAACAATGATATGATCACTATCCGTGGTGAAAGGAGAAAAGACGAAGAAGTTTCCGAAGAAAATTATTATTACCAAGAATGTTATTGGGGGAGTTTTTCCCGTTCTGTTATTTTGCCAGTAGATGTTTTGGCTGACAAAATAGAGGCTTCGATGAAAAACGGAATTTTGACAATTCGTCTGCCAAAGGCCGACAATACTAAAACCAAAAAAATTCAAGTTAGAGGATTCTAAATAAAAAATCAAACACGCAAGACTCAACAGAATGACACAGAAAAATTCTGTGTTTTTCTTTCTATTTATGGTATATTAAAGCTATGCAAGCTAAAAACTACATTTTAATAGCCTCTTTTTTTACTCTGGTTTTTTGGCCAGGGAATGTTTTCGCTCAGATTTTGCCAGCTGAAATTTTAGAAAAAATTCCAACTGATTTAAATTTAATTGTAAATGGTACCCCCTACTCCTTGGCGAAGTCAGAAATTTCCACTTGGTTAAAAGAAAAAAATTACCTTGCTTTTGAAACTGGATATTTCTCCGAAATAGAAAATATCAATTTTTGCCAATATGAAAAATCTCTTGAATGTCGACTTTCCTTTCCCTATGAAAATCAAAGACACATTAAGAAAAAATATACTCTTAGCATCAATACCGATGCAATTAAAAACTTCACAAAAGATTTAGCCAGAAAAACCAACAAAGATCCTCTTGATGCAAAATTTGAAATAACTGATGGAAGGGTTTCTATTTTTGCTCTTTCCAGCCCAGGGATAAAACTTGATGAAGAAAAAAGCGTCCAAATTCTTGGAAACTTTCTGTTAGCACAAAATTTTTCAGCTTCGCTTGATTTGCCAACACAAAAAATTCAACCAGAAATTTCTTCTGATTCGCAAAATAATCTAGGCATCACCAGTCTTATTGGAAGCGGAAAATCAAACTTTGCTGGTTCGCCAAAAAATAGGGTATTCAATATCAATGTAGCCACTAATCGTTTCAATGGAATTCTCATCAAGCCCGACGAAGAATTTTCTTTCGTGAAAATTCTCGGAGAAGTAGATGGCGAGCATGGCTATCTTCCAGAACTAGTGATTAAGCATGACAAAACAGAACCAGAGTTTGGCGGAGGAATTTGCCAAGTTTCCACCACCGCTTTTCGTGCTGCGATAAACTCCGGGCTTGAAATAACTGCCAGAAGAAACCATGCCTATCCAGTGGGTTATTATAATCCGCAGGGAATGGACGCGACTGTTTATGTACCTCTTCCAGATTTGCGTTTTAAAAACAACACTCCCGGACACATTCTTATCGAAACAAAAATCGAAGGCAAGGAATTAATTTTCAATTTCTACGGAACAAATGACGGAAGAAAAACAAATGTTATCGGCCCGACTGTTTTAGAAAAAAAACCCGACGGCTCGCTAAAAACCACTTTCACTCAGCAAGTTTTTGATAAAAATGAAAAATTAATCAGGGAAGATGTTTTCAATAGTGCTTATGATTCGCCCAACAAATATCCTCACCCAGGCGCCGAAAATACCTTTACTGAAAAACCAAAAGATTGGTCCAATAGTGAATGGAAGAAATATAAAAAAGAGCACGGTATGTAAAATTAGTTGACTAGGCTCTTTGTTTAGGCTAGTATTTCTGAATAGTGATAACGACGACGCGCCCGTAGCTCAATGGATAGAGTACTTGGCTTCGAACCAAGGGGTTGTAGGTCCGATTCCTGCCGGGCGCACAAAATTTCAAGAAATAGAGACGACGCACCCATAGCTCAGTTGGTAGAGCAGATCCCTCTTAAGGATATGGTCCCAGGTTCGAGTCCCGGTGGGTGCACAAAAAAATAATATATGGCGGTCATCGTCTAGCGGCTAAGACATCGGTTTGTGGTACCGAGAATTTGGGTTCGATTCCCAGTGACCGCCCCATATAGATTTCTATAACATATGCGCCGGTAGCTCAGTGGATAGAGCAGTAGCCTTCTAAGCTATTGGTCGCAGGTTCGATTCCTGCCCGGCGCACTATAAAAAAACATGGATAGATCCGCCAGCTGGCGGACTTCTAAGCTATTGGTCGCAGGTTCCCTGCCTGCCGGCAGGCAGGGATTCCTGCCCGGCGCACAAAATAAAAAACACTGCTCATCGCAGTGTTTTTGTTTTCTAATTATTTTATTTATTCAATCGAAAAATATCCTCCACATTCTCCAGAGGCTTTTCAAATTCAGCACTTCTAGCATTTGATTCATCGATTATTTTTTGGAAATTTTCTCGGTTAAAAACAGCTTCATTTTTGCTTTGTTTTGTCTGTATATATTCATTCACGCGTGCATCATTCCACTCGGAGTGGAATATGTGAGCATACCAAATAAAAACTAGGTAGATTGCAGAAAAAAATAGAATCAAAAGCAGAAAAAGTTGCGCTTTTTTGAAAAAGAAAGTTCCTGCGCTTCGACGTATTGTCGACACGTTTATAAATTTTCGCAAATCCTTCAAATCAATTTTCAGATTCATTTTCATAATTGTTATCTTTGCGTATAAACTATAGCATTTATAGCGCTCACAATAGTTTCTTTGGCATTATTTTTATTTTTCTCTTTTTCTTCTTCACTAGAAAACATACTCGTATTCACCGAAGAATTTTCCACTGTTTGTTTTTTAGAATTTATCGAAATTATATTTACATAAAAATGTCCATTTTCCAGCATATGAACAAAATTAAGTAGGCTTTGATAATCACCCCGAAGATTAATTTGCATAGGAAAATAACTAGTATAAACAATGTCATCCATCACTCCCTTTTGCTCTTTGCTTTTTTTGGCGCTAGCTTTTATCTTTTCCACCTCCTTTGGATCAACTTGATCACCAATTTTTAGATCAATTAGATTGCCAGATTTTTGTGCAATCGAATCAATACTTTCTATAAAACTTATTTCACTACCTGAAATAAGAATCGCTTCTACTGAATTTTTTTGCGCCTTAAAATCTTCCCAATCCTTATCCATTTGCGGTAAATTACTAAGTTTTGTGTCTTCTATTTTTTGATCCACTATTTTTTCTTGAATCTGAGTTGAGGTTAATTTTGTTTTTGCAACTAATGGAAACACTAAAAAATATACTACCGCTGAAAAGATCATCGCATAGCCCAAAATAATAAGCGTTAATTTATTTTTCTTCCAAATTTCTTTCATTAGTTTTTTAGACAATTTTTATCAATACTTAGATCTATTTGAAAAACAATATCACTTTTTCCTACCAAATCAGCCAATGGTAAATTTACATTCGTAAAACATTTTTCACTATTCAATTTATCCTTAAACAACATCAGATTATCGCGCGTATCAGAAATTCCCCCAAGACTAACGGAATAGTCGCTCGTAACCACTGAAATTATTTTTATCCCCGGAAAAACTAAGTTGTTTATTTTTACAAACATCTTCGACCAATACAACTGACTGTTTTTTATGGAAATAACATCCGTCAAATTTCGATTAGCTTGGCTGAAATTTTCGTCCAGTTCCTTTATTTTGTCATATTTCCCACTGTTCTCATTTTTCTTTTCCGCCGTTAAGGTTGAATTTAAATTTAGATTTAAGATATAGTTGAAAATCAAAAGCATGCCCAAGAAAACTGCCAGAATAACTGTCAGAAAAATTTCTATTCGGATGGTCGCCGTCAATTGATTCTTCTTGGAAATTTCTTCCTTTTTTTCCGGCGATATTAAGTTAAGTTTAATCTCCATAATCAGTCTCTCTCATAGCTAATCCAATAGATACAACGAAACGCATTGCATCAACTTGGCTTATCTTGGGCAATTTATTAGCTAAATTTAGGTTTATCCAGGGATCTCCCAATGCTATTTCTGTGGAAATTTTTGTTTTCAAATAAGTCAAAAGACCCCTGAGATTAGAGCCACCGCCAGTCAAAATAATTTTTTCTATTTCTGGATGAATCTTAGACATATTTTGATAAAAATCCATCGTCCTCTCAATTTCTACTGCCAAATTTTCCAAAAGAGAATCAATTGAATTCAAAACAGAATTATTTCCAGTAGAATTTTCTATCCCTTCGGTAATTTTTATTTTTTCCGCTTCTTCTTTTTGGAAATTCATACTGCTAGAAATTTCTTCAGTAATGCCAGAAGAAGAAAAAGGAATACTGGAAGTGAAATATGGAATGTTTCCCTCCGACACAGTGAAACTGGTTTTATTCGAACCAATGTCCACAATCAAAGAAATATTTTCTGCCTTGGCATCTTTGGCAATCAAGCTTCGCGTCGACGCCACTGACTCAACTTCCATACCACAAACTTCCAAACCACAGTCTGTCATAATTTCTGAAAGTTTATCCACAAAATCTTTGCCTACCGCCGCCGTTAGAACATTTTGTTTTCCCTCAAATTTATCCAAAAATTGCCAATCATAATAGACTTGTTCAATAGCCAATGGAATACTAGCTTCAATTTCCCATTTGATAGCTTCCCCAGCTTCATCTTTACTCATTTCTGGGATGGTAACAGCTCGCAAAAATACTTTCGATTCTGGCAAAGAACAGATTACTTTTTTAGTATTAATTTTTTTTGGACCAGCGGTGATCAAAAGCTTTTTGATTACCTCAACTACTTTTTCGCGATTAATTATTTCTCCATTCTCAATGCATCCCAGCGGAATTTCACTTACGCCAAAACTTCTTACCTCGTCTTTTCCTCCTTTTTTTTCTAATTGAAAAACTTTCACTGATAGATCACTGATGTCCAAGCTAAAATATTTTTCATTTAAGCTAATTATTTCCTTATTCCAAAAAGCCATAATTTTTTATTTTGTTTTACATTTACTATTCTATTATATTTCTTCCCATAAATCAATTGAGTATTGCGAACCAGTGGGAAAATATGGTGGCGGATAATATAGCAAATTATTATCAAAATTTAAATTACGATTAGTGTAGCCAGTGCCATCAGTATAAGCAAATCCGTAACGAAGATTAGTCGCTAAAGATCCGTTTATTGTGATAGTGTTTCGATGATCAGTTGTCCAATCGTCACAAACCCACAACCACCAAACTTTATGCCAAGAAACACACCAGGTTCCATATTGTTTTCTTCCTACTCTTCCACTTTGTGCTAAAAGTGCCGCATCTATTGTTAGAAAATTTTGACTATCCCTTATCACTTCAATATCTTTTTGCGCGATAATCCCAATTATATCTTTTCCATCAAGATTAGTGTAAAGAATATTATTCATTCCAATATAAACATTCTCCCCAACGATGGTAACTTTTTTATTATTTATAGTACCCTCAACCCATGCATTATCTTCCACAAAAACCACTCCTGCGTTAGGAATCGCATATGTAGTTGTTGCGCTTTCACTGATTATGGAATTTGAAGATGTATTATAATTCAAAACAGTTCGCACATCCATTGTGCCGTCAGTTTTCAAAATTATATGCCTACCATAATCACTATCATCAAAATATATCCCGTGCCCTGCTTGTGCCTCAGTTTTCATAAAAGCTAAATCCGAAGAAACTCCAGTAAAACTAACTTCGGAAACCGGGAACTCTCGGCCAATAGAGAAAACATCACTTCTGGTTTGAACTGGATTGGGTGGCGCTTCAAGCGGGCGATAGTAATCATTCACTCCTGTGGATGGAGGAATATTTACATGAGTATGCACGCCGAATTCATTGCCACCACTATGATCAGGATCATCGAAAGTAGTCATCAGACTTGAAACAATATTATGTCCCAATCCATCAAAACGAATTCCCTTATTAGAATGAATCTTTCCGAAAACTTCTGTCCCTTGGCCAAAACGCATAAAATCATTAGCCAGCACAGCATACTCGCTCCAGGATGGTCGGCGGAACCTCACCTGTACTGTTCTTTTCAAATTTGGCTCTTTATTCGTCCAGCCTGTTGATTTAACAATAACTATTGTAGAACCAGATATTGGACGCTCGGCTTCAATGGAATATGATCCAATTACTCCACCTTCGGGATCGCTAAAAGTTTTTTCATAAGGCAAATCAACTCCTAATGGACTTCCATTTTGCCAAAAATCATCCACCTCTCTTGCAGTTTTTCCAGCAGTTTGATGAGCCAGGTACCAGCGATAAAAATATATTCCCGCTTCCGCAATTTGAAAAGCCTCTTCTTTTTGGGCGCGGTTAGCGCTGAATTTAAGCTGACTGGTAATGTACCCTAACATTGACGTCAAAATAATCATCACCACTGCCATAATAATAAGCGCATACGCCAAAGCTGAAGCTTTTAAGTTTTTTATTTTTTTATTTTTTTGTTTCATGTTTCATGTTATATGCTATATGATTATTGCACCCGATCATAGTCATTCAAATTTCTCATTTCTACAAACGATTGAATTTTCACATTATTTGGCAATTTATTTGGATTGGTATTTATTTCCAAATATATTTTTATAAGACGAATATCCACCAGATGACTAGATACTGGCGTAATCAATGGATTATTAACCGTATCCCCTGGGTAATCTTTATTGTAATAATGAAAAATCGGTTCATCGGTTTGGTTGACTACATTAGAAACTAAGGTGATTATTTCTTGATCACTGGCCGGATAGGTTTTAGGCAAGGTAACTGTTGGATTTGCAACGCCCATCAAAATATTTTGTCCGGATTTATAAAAATGTAGTCTTTCTGTAGCACCATCCTTGTCATAATCGGAAAAAAGCACCAGCTCATTGCCATTAGCTGATCTGACCGGATAAGCTCCGTCATCCGCTTGTTTGGTTCTCCTAATATAATCCACGATTTTATTCACTCCTTGCGAAGCGTTCATTGATGACTGACCCATTTCCAAAACATAAGAATTGGTTTTCCAAGTTTTGGAAAATAACAGCGTAAAACCAGCAATTCCCATCGTGAAAATTGCAATTGACATCATCATCTCAATAAGCGTAAGACCTTTCAATTTTCTTTGTATATTTTTTTTCATTTTAGCAGAAATTAAACAGCCAACAATTCAACTGATTCCACTTTTAACTCCCCGTTATTTATTTCGATTTCCCCGGAAATTTCCCGATAGCCATCCGCTGTAATTTTTAGATTATATATTCCATCTTCAAGTGGAGTGCTTTCGGTTTTTGGAAAAAAAGCTGTACCATTTCCATCAGTAGTAGTGTCTTCACTATATCCAGAAGTATTGCTAAGTTCAATTTTTGCACCAACAAATGGATCGATACTTCCTGCTGCTCTCACCTTAATTAAAGCTGATGTCACATTTTTCGGTGCCAATACAACTTTCAAATTCAAATTTTGTTCAGATGAAAGTGAAATCGGAGGGGCGCTATCCGTTCCGATCAATTCATAATCCGAGGTTGGATTAGTAAATTTAAAAGTATATTGCCCAGGACTAATCGAATTATATTCTTTTTCTCCGGAAGAATTTGTCTGATTAGTTTCATCCAGATTATAAACCGGACTGTACGGAACAAGAACTTCTGTCCCGATCTTCCTTCCTCCTTCTAAGGTAAAATTAACATCGGCAATAGCATTGCCAAAATAATCTTGAGTGATTATTTTTAAATCAGCCGTTTTGTTTAGTGCGATATCTGCTGGATTAATTGACCCCGCCACAACTGAGGCATGTGTATTGGTTGGATTATACAAAGTATCCGGATAGGGCAACATAGTTTCTACTGTTTCATAGTCTGATTTTGATACCTTTATCTTATACCTTTGAATAGATTCTTTCACGCCAACCAACATAATATTTCCCGAATCATCAGTCTGCCTAGTTTCACTAAAGCCTAAATCTGAATTAGTAATTTCTACGGTCGCCTGAGGCACTCCTGCACCACCATCTTGATCACTAAAAATATTTATCGACAAAATTCCATCGCCTGAAGTGGCTGCTTCCAATCCCGGAGGAACAAAACGAGAAAGCAAAAATACACTGCCAGCATCTGCGCCACTATTCCCCCAAGAAACCGTAATTTTTACTAATTTATAATCCTTATAAGCAGTGTCATTCGGACTACCACCCAAGGTTCCATCAAATTCATCATCAACATAAGCGGCTAGCGTATGCACATGATAGTTTCTGCCATTTTCCGCCACATCCTCGTCTTGCGGAATGTTTCCAGCGCAAGCGCCATTCTGAATTCCCACATCATCATATTTCAAATTTCTAGCGATTTCCATTTTCTCATTAGCCAAAGCAATTGCTCCCAAACGATTTTTGGAAAAAATAATATATCTTGTTCCGACACTGATGACTTGATAGAAAGTGATAGTTATTATAGAAAAAATAAATAGCAAAACAAGTGCTTCGATGAGCGTAAAACCTGAATTGTTTTTTGTTTTTTTCATATTCTTTACGAATTACTTTATGTTGTCCATTATTGAATACATCGGCTGAAGCATTGAAATCGCAAAAAATCCCACCGCTGAACCAATAAAAACCATTAAAATTGGCTCGATTATTGAAGACATGTTTTTTGTAATTTGTGACACTTCATCTTCATAAAATTCTGCTAATTTCAAAAGTATCGTCTCAGTTTTTCCAGTTTCTTCACCAACTTGAATCATTTGCGAAACTAGCACTGGAAATATTTTTGGATACTTATTGATAATTGCGCTGAGTGTAATACCTTTTTGAATTTTAACTACACAATCAATCATGGCATTTTTATAATAATAGTTTGTAAGTGTTTCAGAAAGAATTTTCAATGACTCCACTGAAGAAACACCGCTCTTAAGAAGCGAACTATAAATTCTGGCAAAACGAGAACAGTTCACCTTTATCACGATATTTTTGACCATGGGCATATTAACTAAAAGAAATCCCAATGTTTTTTTCCCAGCTTCCATCATCATAAAAAATTTCAAAAACATAATCAATAAGAAGAAAGTAGCCGCCACTAAAATTCCATGGTGCTGAAAAATATTACTAATGGCGATAATAAACCTAGTCGAAGCTGGAAGCACCACATCCATATCAGTAAAAACACTCATCAACTTTGGCAAAACATAGGTGAGCATCACGATTCCGATTCCAATCATAACCACAAGGATAACTGCTGGGTATGTCATTGCCCCCTTAACTTTACTCATAAGCTCATGTTCTTTTTCTAACTGAAGCGCTAAAATATTTAAGACTTCTTCTAAATTTCCACTCACTTCCCCCACCCTAATCATATTCACAAATAGATCGTCAAAAATTCCCGGATATTTCGCCAAGGCATCCGCGAAAGCATTTCCGGCTTGGATCTCTTCATAAATCTCCATTAGAATTTGAGCAAATTTCTTTTTTTCAGTTTGCAGAGCAATGTTTTTTATCGCTCGAGAAAGAGGAAGGCCTGAAGCAATCATCACGCTCAAATTTCTCGCAAACATCAACTTGTCTGTAAGAGAAATTCGGATAAAACGATTCAGAAAATTAACTTGGGCTTTTTCTCTTTCACTGACTCTGATTTCCTTGAAAGAAGTCAAGATAAACCCATCCGCACGAAGTTGGGTGGCTAATTCTCGTTCATTTTTCACATCCAACTCTCCCTGTTTCGTTTCGCCAGTATAATTTTTTGCACTGTAAAATATTTTTGCCATTTTTGTCTTTGAGCGATAGCGAGAAGCTATAAAAATGAGCATCCCGCAAAAATTCGCTCTAAAAAATTTTAAATTATTTCTAAACTAGCCGTTAGGCGAGCCACGCACATAAAACCTTAAATTATCTGAATCTTTATTGGAATTTTGTGCGGGACATTCCTACTCTTTAGTTACTCTTAATATTTCTTCAATAGAAGTTATGCCCAAGATAGCCTTAGAGAAACCGTCTTCAATCATTGAAAGCATACCTTTCCCCTTGGCTCTTTTTTCCAATTCTTCCGCTGGTGAATTTTGCGAAATCATTTTTCTGATTTCTTCATCTATTTCCAAAACTTCAAATATACCATTTCGTCCGTGATAGCCTTCCTTGTTGCATTGACTGCAACCTTTGGGTTTATAGAATTTAATATCCTCCCATTTATCTTTGGCTTTTATTTTTTCTTTTGTTGCATCATTTTTTTTCAAAATTTCCAAAATGCTATCCATTTCATAATTACTCCTTAGAGTTTCCAACTCTTTCTTTTCTAGGATATATTCTTCCTTGCATTCATTGCATAATTTTCGGATAAGTCTCTGTGCGATAATCACATTGGCTGTGGATGCCACCAGAAATGGTTCGGCACCCATATCGATTAAGCGTGGCAAAGTTCCAGCTGCACTATTGGTATGCAAAGTTGAAAGAACAAGATGCCCCGTCATCGCAGCTTGCACTGCCATTTCCATTGTTTCTTTATCTCGAATTTCACCCACCATAATAATATCTGGGTCTTGACGTAGAAGAGAGCGCAATCCAGCTGCAAAAGTAAGACCAACCTTAGGATAAATCTGCGTTTGGTTTATCCGTATCATTCGATATTCCACCGGATCTTCTACTGTACTAATATTCACTTCGGGAGTATTTAGAATATCCATGATCGTATAAAGCGTGGTGGTTTTTCCAGATCCCGTTGGTCCTGTCACTAATATCATTCCATTGGGACGCTTGATTTCTTTGTGAATTATTTCCAAAGCTTGTCCCATCAGCCCCATCGCTTCCAGCGTTAAGCCCTTGGATGTTTCATTGAGAAGTCGCATCACAATTTTTTCTCCGTCAAAAATTGGCAAAATACTCACGCGAAAAGAAATTTTAGTACCATCTTTTTCTATTTTAAATCGGCCATCTTGCGGAACTCTGTGTTCATCTAATTTTAAATTGGATAAAACTTTTATCCTAGCAATAATTCCATCCCTAACTTGCTTTGGTAGTGTCATCGCCTCATGAAGAATCCCGTCTATTCGATATCTTATACGCACTTCTTTTTCGTCCGGTTCAATATGGATATCACTAGCCTCTTGCAAAATTGCATGCTTGATCAAAGTATCTACAATTCGGATAATTGGCAATCCTTGAGCAATTTTTTCCAAATCATCTTCCTCCCCTTTTTCTTCTGATATCATTGAAGCATTTTTATCAATAATATCCCCGAATTCTGCTTTCAAACTTTGGCTATATTGTTTCAAGATCGCTTCAATGCTTTCCTCGGTGGTGAGACAAGAAATAATTTTCAATCCAGTTTTTTTTCGGATAAAATCAATCGTCTGCATATCTTCCGGATTGATCATAGCCACTTTCAATTCTTGACCATTTTTTTCGAAAGCCACTATTTTATATTTCTTGGCAATCGGCTCAGGAACTATTTGCAAAATTTCTGGCGGAATCATTTCTTTGGAAATGTCCACGAAAGGGACACCTAAAATATAGGCATAAAGTTTTCGAAGTTTCAACTCATCAATGAGTTTTTTCGCCAAAAGAATTTCACCTAATTTTTTCTTGGTACTTTCTGCTTCCTTGAAAGATGCTTCCAGTTCTCCCTCTTCAACCATTCCAGCATCTTTTATAAATTCCTTAAGTTGTTCATTTTCGATTCTCATTATTTAAGCGTTTCGTTTATTTTCTTAACTATATCTTCTAATTTATATTCTGATTTAACTAAATATGTAGTAGCGCCTTTGTCAAAAGCTTTTTGAATATCCTCTATGCTTTCCAGATTTGTCAGAAGTATCACAGGGATATTTTTAGTGTTTTCATTTTGTTTTATTTCTTCCAATACTTTGAAACCATCTTTTTTTGGTAAAATTATATCCAGAAGAACCAAGTCAGGCTTCTCTTTTTTGACCATTTCAACTCCTTTTTCCCCATCCATTGCCCCAAAAACTTCAAAATTTTCTTCTTCTAAATATTGCGTGAGCGCTTTTTGCAAAGTTTCTTCATCTTCAATTATTAATATTTTTTTATTCGCCATATTTTTTAAATTAAAAATTATTGTTTATTAATCGGCAAAGAAAAACTGAAAACTGAACCGGCGTTTTCAATAGATTGAAACCAAATTTTTCCGTCTAGTTGTTCTATGATATTTTTGGCAATATACAATCCGAGACCAGTACCATCCGTTTGATACCTAGAAGCATTGTCGGAGCGGAAAAATTTTTCAAAAACACGACCGACTTGCTCCTGAGGAATTCCTACGCCATTGTCTGTTATCTCGAAAATCAGAGAATCATTTGATTTAAATATGCCTATTTTTATCCTTCCGCCACTATTTGTATATTTAACTGCGTTATCCAAAAGATTATCCACAACCAACCTTATTTTTTCAGCGTCTCCTAGGACAAATGGAAGTTTCTTTTTCGCATATATACTAATTTCGATATTGCGTGGCTTAGCTTTGGGAACAGTTTCCGCAACTACTTCTTTGACTATTTCAACTAAATTAAATTTTTGTTTTTTGAGAATCAACCGATTTTGATCAATTCTCGCCACGTCCAGTAGATCATTCACTAGATGAATCATTCGTTGATTTATCGCATAGATATTTTCGATGTTTTTAACCTGTTTTTTATTCAAGCCTTTCTTGAATTTTTTTAGCATTAATTCTGTTTCCCATTTAATCGCAGAAAGGGGCGTTCTGAGTTGATGCGAAGCAATTGAAACGAATTCGCTTTTCATTCTATTGAGCTTGGTTATTTGCTCAACAAACCTAGTCACTAACATTTCCAAGATGAAAACCACAACCACCACTAAGCACTCTGATATCACCAATACTGATGGGTCTTCATAATTTTTTGAAATAAAATAGGTAGCGGTCATGATAATCATTGCGGTAAAACCAAAAACTATAAAAAGAAAACTGGGCGTTTGCCAAATTTTTATCCCTAAATCCTTGGCTTGCTTGCCAAGATCTAGGTCATTTATAAATTCTACTTTTATTTTTAGTTTGTTTTTGCAAAATTCCATTTTTTTATTTTTATTTCCTTCTATTATTATATCAGGAAAAAGAACTTTCCGCTAGGGAAAATTGGCAAAATAAAAAACCAAGGATTATTTCACCCAAAACAAAACCGCTACCAAAATTCGATAGAATCCAAAAGCTGTAAATGTTCTTTTTTGGATATAAGTTAGAAGAAATTTTATCCCAAGAATTGCCATCACAAAAGAAACTAAAAATCCAACGGCGAGGAGATGACTTTCGGAGAGTGAAAAACTTTTATAATTTTTGAGCATATCCAATCCAGTAGCAGCCAGCATTGTTGGCACAGCCAAGAGAAAAGAAAATTCCACAATTGTTTTTCTTTTTAGTCCAAGCGCTAGCCCCCCCAAAATTGTGGCAGCACTTCGAGAAACTCCAGGGATCATGGCAATTGATTGAAAAAGTCCGATATAGAGACATTGTTTATAGGAAATATTGGAAATATCTTCAAGGGAATTTTCTTTTTCCTTATGCCATTTTTCAAAAATAATCAGAAATATTCCACCCAAAAACATTGTCCAGAGAACCACATTCACACTTCCCAAAAGATAGGTTTTGATTATTCCATAAAAAACTAACCCTAAAATTCCCGTTGGAATGAAAGCTACAATAAGCTTTTTAATCACTTTCAGTTTCCAAAGTGTTTTCCAATACAAAAATACCACCGCCAAAATCGCGCCAAATTGAATAATGATTTCAAAACTTTTCAAAAATTCTGTTTGTGTGAGCTTCAAAATATCCGCCGTCAAAATCAAATGCGCCGTCGACGAAATCGGCAAGAATTCCGTTATCCCCTCCGCTATTCCCAAAATTATCACTTGAAAAAAATTCGGCATAAAATTTTAGTCTTGTCATTCCTGTGAAAACAGGAATCCAGTCGCTAAGTATTAAGTTTTTACACTAGATCCCTGCTTTCGCAGGGATGACACAAAAAAAATAATTTAAATACTAACTACACTTTCATACTATCAAAAACTAGCAGGGAAAGCAAAAATAAAAAAACCGCTGGGCGCATGCGCTTGGGCGGCTTTTCGGTAAAAAGGTTAAAAAACTATTTTATAGAGGTCTTGAAAAAACAGTTTTTTTCCAACTCCTCTAATGAATTAAGAACTTTTTGAAGCTCCTCATCCAAGAGAACAGACTCGGAACCCGAAAAGAATTCTGGTGAAAAGTTTTCAGGAAATCTCAATGAATAGTGCTTGATTATCATCAATTCGATGCTTTTATAAAATAATTTCCCGAAAATATTTCCTTCTGCATGATTGTCAGTTGATTTCTGATTGTATCTCGTAATCAACTCACTGAAATCATCTTCGGTACCATTATCTATAACCCACCATATTTCTTTATCATCATCATCGGTGAATTCTTTTTTAACATCTTTTGCTTCTGCGCAGTCGCATTGGATATTTTTTACATCTCCTTCGAAATTTTCTTCGATATTACTTTTGACATCCGCCCACCGAGTAGCGTGAGCATGAGAAGCTATCAACAACACAAAAGCCAACATCAGGGTTATTTTACTCATCTTCATAGCAATTTTCTCCTTTGGTTGATTTTTAAAAAGTTAAGTTCTTTCGCCACTTGAATCAAGAAAAGTTTCCGTATTCAAGATGCAAAAGAAATAAAAGTACTAAAATTAAATTTTTAAGGAACTATTCCATAACGCCAAACTATACTCTAAATCGCACTTTTTGTCAACATCTCACCCTATTTTGTCAACATTAAGTTAAAATGTCATACCTTTGCGTTTAGTTAAAATGTCATACTTGTGGAAATTTATGAATTATGGACTAATTGTCTTTGTTCGAATTGAGCCGAGATTTGTTTCCTCCAAGGGTGATTAACAGGCGGTAGCCAAGGAGCTTTGTTGGGAGTAAGAGCAACTAATTTAGTCTTAATCTTTTCCGGTCTAGCTGGTAATTTTTTAAAATTCAAATACTTTTCTTTTTTGCTTAGTTGGATAGATCCATCTAATTTTTCTTCAATTAAAATTGTATCTTTTTTGTAAATTGTGGTGGGTTGGATTTCATCTAGTTGGTACCAATCATTTTTAAACTGAACAGTGAAATCATTTTTGATTTGTCTTTGGGATTGGATGGAAAATATCCTGTCTAAATTAGTTTGATCGTGTGGGGTTAAAATTTTATGCAAATCATTGTCTTTAGTTGAGACTACAGAGAATCTATTATTAAAATTCTGAATGAATGTTTCTTCCAAAAACTTATTGGCTGTTTTTATGTCGCTGATATTTTGGAGTCGCAATTCTTTGACCAGTCTGTCTTGCAAAGTTTCAAATAATCTTTCGATTCGTCCTTTAGCCTCTGGCGAATGAGCATTGATCAGATTGATGTTTAAATCATTGCAGGCTCTTTGGAACTGAGTGAGTAATTCGTGATTGTCGGTGGCATTTTTGTGATTAATCTTGTAAGTGCTGAATTTATCGAGATAAATCGCTACGGGCTTGTTATTGGCCTTGATATAGTCCTTCCAAAAGTTAAAGACTTCTATGACCCCTTCGTTT
>JBAZSS010000005.1:0-30624 GCA_041662285.1 Parcubacteria group bacterium | reverse complement strand
TGGCGTCATCAATGGAGGCTAGAAGGCAAACTTCTCCGATTCTTCTTCTTTTTTCAAACCATTTATGATAACTGCCATCGAATTGTTGCATTTCACCATAACATTCTTTTCTTTCTCGCCAAGCTCGATGTTTCTGATTTTGCTTTCTTTTTTTGGTTTTAAAAAATTCTTCTGCAATCATTAAGTTTCTAATGGTGGTTACGCCCAGATTAATTTTGTGAATTTCCATTAGTTTTTCCGTAGCCAGAGTTGGTCCGAAATCCGAATAGTTTTTCTTAATTATTTTTTTAACTTTTTTGATTAATTTTTCTTCAATTTTATTGTGGCTTACTTTACCTCGCAGTTTATGAATAATTCCTTGAGTGCCATTTTTGATTACTTCTGCTTTTAATCTTTTAGTTTGTCTGATGGATAAATTTAATTGTTTAGAAGCATCCGTGCCGTTTATCTTTTTAGCGATTAAATTGTTAATGATAGTAAGTCTCTCAGCTTCTTTATTTGTCATAGTGATTATGGATTGTTCCATGATATTGGGATTTAATAATTAACCCAATATTTTAGCAGGTATGACATTTTAATAAAACGCTACTATGACATTACTACTTATTTATGACACATCTCACCCTATTTCAGTGAAAATGGGTTGAAATTAGTGTCATAATCATAATAATCCTCATTTTCATTCTTTTTCAAAAAGTTAACCGCCCCATATGTAGCCGGCGTGAACAAAATTTCCACGGCGCATTTGAAAATATAATTTGAAACAAAAATTGTGAGCAAGAGCTCATTTGGCAAAGTGCCATAGAAAGCAATAAGGATGAAAAATGAAGTGTCCACCAACTCCCCCACCAAAGTTGAAAGAATTGTTCTGACCCATAACATTTTCCCCGCCATCCATATTTTTATCTTCGCCAAGATATATGAATTAGAAAACTCGCCGGCAAAATAGGCAACGAGACTGGCAAGAACAATGCGCGGTGCTAGTCCCAAAATATTGTTAAACGCTTCTTGATATGGCCAGTCACTGGCTGGTGGTAAAATGTTTACTATTATCAAAACCAAAGACATTAGTCCCGCGCAAAAAAATCCGGTCCAAATAACTTTTCTTGACCGTTTATAGCCATACACTTCCGTGAGAATATCTCCGAAAATATAGCTCAAAGGGAAAAGTAACGTTCCACCGTCGAAAGTAAATTTCCAAAACACCAAAATTTTTGTCGAAGCGATATTAGAAATCAAAAGCACTGCCACAAAGACAGCCATGATAACATCAAAATATTTGAAATTTTTTCCATCCATCCTCACAATCTAGCACCCTTTAGCGCGCAAAGTCAACACTTCTCCTTTCCCCCTTTTTGTACTATTATTAAGCTATGAACATCCTAATTCCAATTTTCTTTCTTTCTCTTCTTGTCGCCATTCTCCTAGGCGCACATTGGTTTTTGTATTTTTCTTTTATCAGTTTTTTCAGCCTCAGCGGAAACTCGCAAAAAATTCTTCTGGGCTTTTTGATTTTTTTTGGGATAAGTTTCATTCTTTCTTCCATCTTAGCGCATTGGAATGATAATATTTTTTTCCGCGCTTACTATTTTCTCTCGGGAGCCTGGCTGGGAATTCTCAATAACTTTGTTTTAGCAACCATTCTAATTTGGCTCATCATTCTCATCGCCAGATTTTTCAATTTAAATTTAAATCCAGTAATCCTCGCCTCTCCTATTTTTGTTATCGCTTTTTTTCTTTCCATCTATGGCGTTTGGAATGCACTCAATCCTGAGATAAAAAATATTTCCGTTTCAATTCCTAATTTGCCCGAAGTTTGGAAAGGCAAAAAAATCATCCAGCTTTCCGACGTTCATCTTGGCCACATCTATCGAGAAAAATATATAAAAAGGATTGTGGAAAAATTAAACAACGAGAAACCCGAAATGGTACTCATTACAGGTGATCTTTTTGATGGAATGGATGGAAATTTAGCTCCCACAATAAAGCCTCTGGAAAACATCAAAACTAAACAAGGTACATTTTTCGTTATCGGAAATCATGAAACCTATCTAGGGATAGATAATGTTTTTCGAGAACTCAAAAATATTTCGATAAAAATTTTACGCGATGAAGTAATTGATGTTAGTGGACTAAAAATAATTGGTATCAGCTATCCTGAGCGCAATGAAAAAAAAGATGTTGTGAAAGTTTTAGAATCACTCAAGAAAGATTATTTCGGCCAACCCAATATCTTGCTCTATCACACACCCACCAATATTTTAGAAATAAAAAATCAAGGAATAAATTTAGAACTTTGTGGCCACACGCACGTTGGACAATTTTTTCCTTTTAACCTAATCACGAAATTAATTTACCGCGGTTATGATCACGGTCTCTTTGAAATGGAAAACTATACCCTACACACTTCTAACGGCGCCGGCACTTGGGGGCCAACTATGCGTCTTGGCAACACGCCAGAAATTGTTGTAATCACACTTCGATAAATTTGTGGTATTATAAAAACATAATTTACTAAAAAACAAAATGCCAAACGAAAAACAAAAAATATTACCAATTCTGCTTATCATCCTTTTTTCAGTGTTAATTATTCTTTCTATTGTCTGGCTGAGAAAAGACAAGCCAGCAGAAAATACTGCACCCGTAGTGACCACCAAACCAGCGCAAGAAAATCCGGATATCTTTTTTGCCTCTAACGGAAAAAATACAGTTTATAAAATAAAAAAGGGTGACCAATGGTCAGTGATTTGGAATGGCACTGAAGGAAAAACATATGACTTTGTTTCCAATCCGGTTTTCAGCGCCGACGGTAGTCAAATTGCCTATAACGCAGAAATTGGCGGACAAGCTTATGTAGTGGTCAACAACTCTCAAGAAATCAATGCTTACCAAAAATCCAACTACATCACTTTTAGCAAAAATGGTAAAACCATTGCTTTTGTTGCCACCAAAGGAGACAACGAATATGTTGTGATTAGCGCTGAAATTCTAAATATCACTGCCACTCTAAAAGAAAGTAAATCCTTCAAAGAAATTGCCATCGCTAAAGATGGTGATGGCAATTCTTCCGCTATCATCATGAGTGATGACGGAAGCAAGCTTGCTTATGTGATCAAGGAAAATGATAAAATCTATGTAGTCGTCAATGGACAAAAAAGCCAAGGTTATGACGATGTGATTAGTTTTTCTTTTTCTGGGGACGGCTCAAGCTTCACCTATGAAGCCCAAAACGGTAATTCTGTTTTAACCATCACTAATAACCAAATAGTTTCATCAACCAATAACGGCTCCACCACCAATCAAAATAATTCTACTAACAATTCTACTACCAATAATTCCAACGTGAATTATCCTTCGGCTACCTACCGCTACAAAATCAGCACCAAAAAAGATATCGTCCGCGACCAAAACCAACTCGACTTTTCCGGCTGCGCCGGCGGCGGAACACAATGCAATTTCTAAATCCTTGCATTTTGGCCTAAACTGTGCTATAATTAAATTGTGAGTAGGAAAATATAAAAACGGGTGCAAGCCCGTTTTTCTTTTTAAATAAGCCATTCTAATGAAAAAATACATCAAAAAATTACTCTCTAAAAAGTTCATTATTCCCCCACCAGAGGAGGTTTTGAACAAAAAAGCCATTCTTCTTTTTATGGTCGCGTTGGCTCTCTTTTATGACATACTGATTTTAGGTTATACCAAATCGCTTCCTGTTGCTGAAAATACAATCAAAACAAAAATCACAACTCCGCTAGAAAAAAATATCAATAGTTTAGTGGCTGGTTATCCAATGGAAAAAATGGCACCCTATATTTCTGCCAAAGAAAAAAGAACTGCCGCTTTTCTAATTGGTATTGCTAAGAAAGAAAGTAATTGGGGAAAATATTCTCCCAAGCTTAATGGAAAAGATTGTTTCAATTATTGGGGCTACCGCGGACAAGGTGAAAATGTGACACCTGGTGGCTACACTTGTTTTGACAGTCCAAAACAAGCAGTCGATATTGTCGGTAAAAGAATAAGCGCCCTTATTAATGATTCTAATTTATCCACCCCCGAAGAAATGATTGTTTGGAAATGTGGTTGGAACTGCGCTGGACATAGTTCGGAAAGCGTTGACAAATGGATTGCCGATGTTGGAATTTATTATAATAAGGTTTACCAATAAACAAAAACTTTATAAATACTTTACTACCGTATACTAAAATACGGTAGTGTTTTTTATTTATGAAAAATAAAAAGAGACCGTTTCCCAGTTGGGGCGTGTCTCTTTGGTTTACCGCGAAAAATTTATCCCTCCCCAGATCTTATTTTGAGCCACCTTATCATTGGACAGAACTTTTTGAAAATTAATCTCCGGAGTCATTAAAAATTTCGGAAACTTACATGTCCAAAAAATCCTTGTTTTCCCAGAGGCCAAAAGATATGCGTTGTGATTATAGGCACCATCATGTCCAGCAAGTGAAAAATCCACACCAAGTTTTTCATTGAAAAACTTTGGACAAATTCCCACGCGCCACATTATTGCACCATCAGTTCCATTAACCGGATATTCGGCTGATAAATTAACATAGGGAAATAATTTTTTTTCATATGATCCGTCAATTTCCCAAGAGAGCACATCGTCTTTTGATTTTTCAAGGTTGTAAATCAAAAAATAGGCCAAGCTAATTTTGAAACGGAAATCTTGATAGTGATACTTTTTAATTAGAAATGAATCAATTTCATCCCCGCAATTATGATTGAATTTATCCAATCCTTTTGAAAACCATAAGCCGGTACTTACAGAACTAAAATTAACCCCACAATCTCCCTGTATAACAGCATTATCATAATTAACATTGCCTTTCCGACCACTTACATAGGCAGAATATAGACCAACATCAGAAAAACTTGTCATTTCTGCATTGACTGTTCTTATGAACAATAAGCTTGCCATAATTCCCATCAACATAAAAAGTTTTTTCATGAGCTTCTCCTTTATTTTCTAGGTTGTTTGCAAATAAAGACATAGTCCCCATATTTTTCAGAAATCACCTCCCTTTCAGGCCAAAATCGGTATTCATTTATTTGGCAAAAATAACTTTTCAGCATCGCTACCATGTTGCGATGATTATTCTTATATTCCAATTGCAAAACATCATTATGTATAATATCAATTACCGCCTTCAAAATTTTGTCAGGAGCATTTTTCTTTATTGTAGCCAGAAGATATTCATAGCCGAGCTTAGTAGCACTTATTTTCCTCTCCGCTTCTGAAGAATATTCTTCAACTAATGGATCTGCGATAATGGCAACGCCGGCTGGCTTTAGCATTATTGAGATTAATTTTATAAAGCCGGCCTGTTCCATGTATGGCAGATGATGAACACCCCCAGTGCACAAAACAATCTCGTATTTTATTTCTGATTTATAAGCCAAGATATTCGCAAGCTTAAAAGAAATATCGGTATAAATATTTCTGGCATAACCGATAAAATCTTCGTTACTATCAATGCCTGTTAAAATCAGGTCGGGTCTTTTTTCTTTAATCTTGCCAAGCAAATAACCTGGCCCGCACATCAAATCAACTACTCGACCATTTCTTGGGGCGATTTCACAAACATAATCAACAACTTTTTCTATGAGTCTTTCCCAGGGGAAATATTTCATTTCTAACTCATATGTTTCAGACTCAGGTAGATGGACAATATTACTATCATTACCACCTCTTAATATAGTGCGCCAATTTTTCAGAAATTTCCAATCTCCACTCATATAGCAACAAAGAAAAGCGAAACCTGCTTCTGTGAATACGAATAATGTGACTAGTAATACTATCACAATATTTTTAGAAAGAAGCGGGCAAGGCGACGAGAAAAAAGAACAAATTATGCCACACAAAACCAAAGCCACTACTTCAATTATTAATATTATAAATGATATGATAGTTGCAATAAGATATTTCTTATTTCTTTTTATTTGATTCATGAGTTTCTCTCCTTCATTTGCAAGTTAAAATCAAAACACGACCAATTCCCATCGTCCTCCTTTTTTTATTGCATTTTTTAAATAACTTTAATTTAGATTAATTTCTAAATTAATAACTAAACTTAGCAAGAATTATAAATATTGTCAATTTTTGTCCAACAATTGTTGACAGTATCCTGACAACGAAGTATAATGAATATGTCATTCCTGTGCAGGCAGGAATCTAGTGAAAAAGCCTTTTGTATATTTTAAGTCTTTCTAAATAAATAAACTCTTAGACTAGATCCCCGCTGGAGTTTATACTCGCGAAAGCGGGTGCGAGGATGACCCTATTTTTATGCCCATAAACAAAACCCTCCAAAAGCTTGGACTAAATGAAAAAGAGATACGCATATATCTTGCTCTTTTGAAGCACGGCAAAACAAAACCCTCCGATTTAGCCAAGATAACTAAGCTTAATCGTGCTACGCTCTATGCTGTGGCTAAGGGACTTGTCTCCAAAGGAATTATTGCGGAAGACCTAAGCAACAAGATTTTATATTTCATCGCCTTGCCTCCTGAAAATTTGAACAAAATTATAGATCAAACCAAAAGAGAAATAAAAGAAAAAGAAGCTTTAATAAAAAGCGCTATTGGAGAGTTGAGTCTTATTAACTCGGAAAAAAGCTACCCCGTTCCCAAAATTAGATTTATCGAAGAAAATAATTTAGAAAAATTTTTATTTGATAATATTGTGAAATGGCAAAAAGAAATTATTTCCAAAGACGGTGTTTGGTGGGGATTTCAAGATCATAGTTTCGTGGAAAATTTTCCCAAGTGGATTGAGGAAACCTGGAAAACTAAAGAGAGTGAAGATGAAAATTATCAAGCCCAGGTCTTTACTAATGTTTCGGAAGTGGAAAATAAATTAAAAGGAAAGTATCAACCAAAGCGAAATATGCAATTTCTGTCCGATATGAATTTTACTTCTACTGTTTGGGTCTGCGGAAATTACCTAGTGACAATTTCCACTCGCCAACATCCTTTCTATGCCATCGAAATTCACGACGAACTTCTTGCTCAAAATATGCGAGAGGTCTTAAAAAAACTTTGGAGCTTAACAAAATAATTTTTTCCTAACATTGAATGTTAGGAAAATTCAGAAAAATTATTTCACTACCGTATACTAGAATACGGTAGTATTTTTTTATCTATGAAAATTATAATATTCTACTTTTTCCTATAAATCCTCAAACTATTTAGCACAACTGACACTGAACTAAGCGACATCGCGCCCGCAGCGATGGCGGGAGATAAAAATCCAAAGGCGGCCAGAGGAATGGCCACAATATTATAGGCAAAAGCCCAGAATAAATTTTGTTTGATGGTACGAAAAGTAATTTTGGAAACATCGATCGCTTCCACCACTTTTTCCAAATTATTTTCCAAAAGAATAATCTGCCCCGCTTCTTTGGCAATGTCAGTGCCACTGCCCATAGCAATCCCGAGATCAGCTTGCACGAGACTTGGCGCATCATTTATCCCATCTCCCACAAAAATAACCACTTCACCCTCTTTTTGTAATTTTTTTATTTCCTTAGATTTTTCATCCGGCAAAACTTCAGCAATTATTTTTTCAATGCCTAATTCTTTCCCAATAACTTCAGCCGTTTTTTTGCTGTCCCCTGTTATCATCGCCACAGTAATTTTCATTTTCTTGATTTTTTCAATAACTTTCCTCGCTTCGACTCTAGCTTTGTCTGCCACTAAAATTGCACCGATTACTTTTTCACCGTGAGCCACAAAAAGATATGAACCGTCCGTTTGATTTTCTTCATTTAAAATATTTTCCACCCAAGCCAAATTAACGCCATAATCTTCTAGTAGTTTCTTATTCCCCAAGAGAAGTTTGGTTTTGTGCTCCTCACAAATTGCCGAGATCCCCTTGCCTTTTTCTTCCCTAATTTCTTCCAAATGCGCTAGAATAATATTTTTATCTTTGGCATATTTGTTAATCGCGCTGGAAATTGGATGCTCAGAATTGTTCGAAAGAGACGCGGCAATTTTCAAAACTGAACTTTCCAAAAATTTTTCTTGCGGATTAACTATGATTTTTTTGACTTCCGGCTTCCCCTGCGTGAGCGTACCAGTTTTGTCAAAAACTACGGTGGAAATTTTCTCGGCTCTTTCAAAACTTTCCCCCGTTTTGAAAAGTATGCCCCTCTTTGAAGCGCGTCCTGTTCCTACCATAATGGCCGTTGGCGTAGCCAGTCCAAGAGCGCACGGACACGCGATAACTAAAACTGCCACCGCGTTGATGATAGAAAGGGAAAGATTACCCGAAAATAAATTCCAAAAGAAGAAAGTTCCAAAAGCTATTATTATGATAATTGGAACAAAAATTCCTGATATCTTGTCGGCTAATTTTTGAATGGGCGCCTTAGACATTTGCGCCTCTTCCACGGTTTTGATTATTTGCGCGAGCACTGTGCCTTCGCCAATCTGGGTCACTTTGATTCTTATCACCCCATCTTGATTTATTGTTGCGCCATATACTTTTTCGCCTATTTTTTTTTCTACTGGCAAGGATTCACCTGTGAGCATTGATTCGTCCACATTAGAAACACCCGAAATTATTTCTCCGTCGAGTGGAATTTTTTCACTCGGCTTTACCAGAAGTATGTCGCCAATTTTTACCTTGTCAATTTCAATCATTTCTTCTTTGTTTTTTGCATCGATCACCCGAGCATATTTTACCCCAAACTCCATAAGTTTCCTCAT
Source organism: Parcubacteria group bacterium (assembly GCA_041662285.1). Lineage (GTDB taxonomy): Bacteria > Patescibacteriota > Minisyncoccia > Moranbacterales > UBA2206 > UBA2206. Next base: position 21,897 of record JBAZSS010000005.1, on the reverse strand, counting down.
CGCTTCTCCTGCTCGTCCCATGCTTAGACTTTCAAAATATTTACCCAGAAGAATCAGTGTGATAATGGCTACCGCTGATTCCAAATAACCATTCTGACCGACAAAAAATGCCCATAAGCTATAAAAATAGGCCACTAGAGTTCCAATTGAAACTAAGGTGTCCATATTAGCTTCAAACTTTCTAAGTTTCAGCATCATTGTGCGATGAAAACGCCAACCAAAAACAAAAACAACAATTGTCGCTAAGAGAAGATGGGCCCACATAACTAAATCAATATTGAAAATATTTCGATCTAATCTAAACTTATAAAACATTTCCAAAATTAACGGCGCACTTAAAACTGCTGACCATATAAAACTGTTCCAATTTTTAGTTATACTTTCCATCTCATGATGATGCTCGCCATGTTCTTCAATGTTATAGCCATTATCTTTGATTATTTTTTTAACTTGGCTTTCATTGATTATTTCTGGATCATATTCCACTTGCGCTTTTTTTGAAGCAAAATTAACCGAAGCCCAAATTATTCCCTTAGCTTTAGTCAATTCTTTTTCATTGCTGAGCGCACAGCTTGCACAGGTCATGCCAGAAATTTTTAGAATTATTTTTTTATTATTCATATATTTTATTCTACAATAAACTTTCCTTGCACCATTCCCATCCAACAACTGAAAGGAATCGTTCCGGTAGTTTTAGGTGTGAAATTTATTATATTATCTCCTGACACCAATGCCTTGGAAATTTCCAGACTTGGAACAATTATTTTATTAGTACAACCGCTAAGTTGATCGCCTTTCACAACCCACTTAACTGGAATATCCTTTTTAACTTTGAGCACGGCTGGTTGAAAACCTGAGCTCGTCACACGCATTTCTACAATTTGCACATTTTTATCATCAATTTTTTTCTCAGTAGAAGATGAAGGAGTTGTTTGTTTTATATCATTAGTGCTAATGACATTTGTCGCTACTCCCCTCAAGGCCAAACCGGATTGCAAAGTAAAAAAAGCGAATAACACAACTAATATCCCAGCTACTTTTTGAAACACCACCATTTTTCTACTGCTTGACCAAGAAGCTGTGATACCTAAAATCAAAAGCGATGGCACAGTACCAAGGGCAAAAAGAAGCAGACTCAATCCCCCTGTCCAAAAACTACCCGAAGTTAGAGCGAAAATTTGCATGCTTTGAGTAAAGCCACAAGGCAAAAAGAAACTTGAAACTCCAAGTAAAAATGGAGCCGCCTTATGCTGCGAATTTTTCAAATAATTCCAATGGTTGGTAAGAACCCTTGGCAATCCTAAGCCTAAATTGGAAATTGATGGAACAATTCCCAAGATATTTAGTCCCAGCCATCCCATAACAATGGCAATTGTTATCGTGAAAACAGCAACAAAATTACCACTGATATTTATCTGCCCGCCCAAAAGTCCTAAAAATCCACCCAGTACAAAAAAAGTCGTAAGTCTTCCAAGGTGAAATATTAGATTTGGCTTAACTGCTCGAGAAAAAAAATCTTTTCCTTCGCCTTTATATTTTTCTCCAAAAGCGATTATCACTCCCCCAACGATAACGAGACACGATGAGAGTGAAGCTACTATTCCCACTAGAAAAGAAATTCCAAGCGATGCTTCCACGCCCTTGATGTTTATGTTGTCCACAATTCCAGCATCTTGAAAAATTCTAAATACAACTAAGATTATTGCCACAATTATAATGGCTTTTAGCCACTGCATAAAAGTTGTTTTTTCTTCCCTGCTGTTATCTTTCCCTGGTTTTTCTTCAAAAGCTTCATAACCAATTTTTTTCACCATTTCTTTGATAGCCAACGTGTTAGGTTCCTTTTCTCCATAACGAATCTCTACTTCGCCTTTTTTTCTGTCGGCCTTCACTTCTTTCACGAAAGGGACATGCATAAGCTCATCCTCAAGAATTTTTTCACACGCCACACAATGCATTCCCTTGATATATATTTTCTTTTTCATTTTATTTTGAAAGTTTATTAATCATCAATATTTCCTGAATCATTTCTTTTTTTCTTTTTTCATTAGTTCCCCGCATAGCATTTTGAAAACAGCTATTCAAATGCCCTTCCAAAATTTTGGAGTTAGCTGATTTCAAAAGTCCAATCACCGCCAAATTCTGTTGCAAAATATCAATGCAATATTCTTTGTTTTCTGCCATTTTGATAACATTGCCCAAATGGCTATGCGCCTTTTTCAAGGCTGTTATTGTGTTTTTATTCTCTTCCATAGATTTATTTTTTTAATTATTACTTAAAATTTTTTGCTACTTTATACTTACTACTTTCTACTTTTAAGTACCTCCCCCCTAGGTATATAATATACTACTTCTGCGGGTTGTCAAATATTTCAAAACAAAAATATCTCCTAGCTTAAAAAAGTTTTTAACTTTTTCCTAACATTCAACGTTAGGAAGTTTATTTTAGCACAAATTTAAAGGGCTTCATGTGTAAATTCAACATGAAACCCTTTTCTAATTTTTTAGGACTGAGTTTCCCAGAACTAGCCCTAAGCAACAAAGTCCCGAGGATTTGCGTGGAGAATGATTGGACTACCAAGAACGAAAAAATGACTTAGATGAATCCAATTCAGACTGACCTTAAGACCATCAAGATTCAAGAGATGCGGAACAGCTAAGCATCCGCTACGGTGCAGAGCGATTGACTTCCAAGCAGTAAGACATTGACATTTTAAATGTTTCCGAAAAAAAGAGTCCCCCCTGGAGTGGATTGCCAGAATATCAGAAAGATTAAGACAATTCTTTAACAGATCTTTAGCGATGAGATCTTTATAACGCTCGTCGCCAGAAACATGATCAATCTGAATTGAATGCAGTTTCGTTACATCAAACTTCGTAGGACCCGAAAGTTCGAATTCTGGATATTTGATTTTTACTGAGTCAGTATACACAGGCTTTATGGAGCGGTTAACCAGAATAATGGGATCATGCTCATTAATAAGTGCCTGCAACGCCTCGAATGGAATCAATCCCGCCTTTGACATTTCGCCAATTTTTGCCAATACTTGTTCTGTCTCCATATTTTTCTCCTTTTTTATTGTATATTTTTATTTAATTTGTTGTTTGCTACAGCAGAAAAAAGTCTTTGTGTCATTCCTGCGAAAGCAGGAATCTAGTGTAAAAATATTGTAAAATACTTAAGTCTTTACAATAAACAAAAATTTAAGACTGGATCCCCGCATTCGCGAGGATGACAAAGAAAAACCACTTTCCGCTATGGCAAACCGCAAATTTTACCTTATTTTAATGAACTACTCATGACTTTCTTTTATACACTTAAAACAATTTTTTGTCTAGTATTAAAAATAATTTACTGCTTTTTTGAGTATCTCTATCCCCTTTTTCAATTCTGAATCCGGCACGGCAAAAGAAATTCTGAAATAGCCTTTTTTCTGAGAAAACACTTCCCCTGGTACAACCAGCAGATTATTTTTCAAAAGTTTTTCGATGAAATTTTTCTGATCTTTTGGAATTTTTATGAAAGCATAGAAAGCGCCTTCGGGGATGTTAAGTTCATATAAATCCTTGAGATTTTCATAAACAAAATTTCTTTTCTTCTTGTAATTTGCAATTTCATTTTTTGGAATTGAATCAATATTACCCAGCATAGCATATTGCGAAAATGAAGGCGCGCAAACAAATGTATATTGTTGCAACTTATTCATCGCTTCGATAATTTCACTCGGTCCATAAGCATAGCCAATTCGCCAACCAGTGATCGAATGGCTTTTGGAAAAACCACTAAGGATTATTGTTTTTGCATAAATTGATGCGGGAGAGAAAAAATTTCGATCATAATCATATGCGTCATAAATTTCATCCGAAATAATTAATACATCGTTTTTCTTGGCAATCCTAACTACTTTCTCAATTTCTTTTTTGGCATAAACTGCTCCTGTTGGATTGTTAGGAGAATTGAGAATAATCGCCTTGGTTTTTGGGCTGATTAGTTTTTCCAATTTTTCTGGATTAATGTGAAAATCAGGATAAGTATCAAGGTATTTTATCTTCACTCCCAAAAAATTCAACATCTGCTGGTACATCACAAAATATGGATCAGGCAAAATTACCTCATCTCCTGCATCAAAAATTGAAGAAAAAAGCAAAAAAATCGCGCCGGAAGTTCCCGAAGTGATGATAATTTTCTCTGGATCAGCTTTGATTTTTCGTGTTCTTTTGAGATTTTCAGAAATTTCCTCGCGCAGCTTCAAGATCCCTTGGGTTGGAGTATAGGAATTATGGTTTTCTGAAATAGCTTTTTGCGCTGAATCTTTAAGTTTTTTGGGAGTTTGAAAATGTGGTTGACCAATAGAAAAATTCACATACTTTCCCTTGTTTTTGGCGGCTAAATCAAAAACCTTTCTGATTCCCGAGCTTTCAATTTTTTGAATTCTTTTTGAGAGTATCATTTTTGAATTTTATATGAATGATTAAAAATAGCTCTATAAATATTTTCCACCAATTCCTTATCCATCCTAAATTTTCTAACTTTATTTTCAATAATTTCATTCTCTCTTTTCATATCTCGAACATTTTTTCCGCTTTTCTTTTTTGTTTTTCCAATTTTCTCAACTTCCCCAAAACGAATTTTGAGAAGCTCAAATATCTTTTCATCAACTGAATCAATTATGTTTCTAGATGACTCTAAATCATCCTTTCCTTTTGAAAACGCAATCTTAAAATCCAAATTGTGACAACTTTTCAGAAAATCTTTTCTAATCTTCTGCGAAAATGGATTGAAATTATTCATGTCAAAAAAAAGTTGCCAATTGTCACTGGCAGTGTGAGGGATAATTTTCAAAAGATCAGCGTATCCAGGGGTGAAAATTTCTTGCTCCTTAACTCCTGAGGCTACCAAGGCTCGGCCTAGAAAATGCACTAGCGCCAAGGTTTTGGCATTTTGCCTGTCATGTTCTTTGGGAGTCGTTTCAATCACTTTCAATTTTATTTTTTTCAAGAATTTCCTTATGCTTTCTAATCTTTTTTTATTTATTCTCAAAGGGCAAAAAACAATCTGAAGACCATCCAATCTCCAAGTTTGCTTTTCAAAATTAAATTTTGTCGTCACCGGCCCAAACATCGGATGTGTTCCCAAAATTTCAACATTTTTAGGCGCATATTTTTTCATCCACTGGCAAGGCAGAGTTTTGACTGAACAAGTGTCAACCAGCAGTGATTTTTCTTTTAGTAGTGGCCCGATTTCTTGAATTATTTGTTCGGTTTTTGAAATTGGTGGGCAAAGAATAACAATGTCAAAATTTTTCAAATCTTCTTTGTCTATGATTTTTATTCCTAGCTTTTTTGCTTTTTCAGAATATTTTTTTGCGTCACTGACCATCGCAGAAACTTCAAAATCTTTTTTCAAAATCGAAACAATCAACGTTCCGAATCTTCCCAGTCCAACTACACAAATTTTTAGATTATTCTTCATTTCTTTATTAATAATATTAAGTAATTTTTGTATTTTTGTATTATTTTTGTATTTTTGTAGCCACAATAAAAGTGGTGAAATTAAACTTCAAATCTTGAATTCCTTCTTCCAATAGATCTAGATTATACAAATCAGCACAAATTTTTGGAGCGATAACCGCGGAATTTTCCGGCAAAGTTCCTTCGCTTAAATCTTTGGCTGCGCTAGCCGTGTCGCAATATTCCGAAAGTTCTGCTTCCGGCCATTTTCGCTTGAGATACATCCGACATTGCCTGAGCGCTTGCTGATGGGAAGTTATCTTTTTTATATCTTCCACTTTTGTGTCTTTTTTCGCCATCAGATTCATCCTGATATCAATTTCAAACATTTTCTCAATGTTAAAAATATGTTTTGACATAGCATTGACTGCTTCAATTACAATCCCACCATTAGAATTTTCAATTGGAAAAACTCCCTTGTCAATTTTTCCTTCGTCCAGCGCCGAGAGAACATTTTCCACGCTAGTCAGATAGGAAAGCTCGTATTCATTTATGCTGTTTTTTCCGCAATAATAATTAGCCGCTTCCTCCGAGAAACTTCCTCGATTTCCCGAAACGCCGATTTTGATTTTTTGAGACATAAGTTTGATTTATTTTTAGTAATATTTAAAGTTTACCAATTTTAATAGTTTGGAGCAATGGTGGACGAAGCGTCGTCCACCATTGCTTTTTTGAAACCGTTACGGATGAACCCATGCACCCCTTGGTTCAACTAAGGTAAGGGCGGTTTCTTTTTCTGCAAAAAACATCTTCTCAAAATTTGTCAGAGCAGAAACTTTTACCCCGATTTCAGAAAGAGCCTTATTGATTTTTGCGAGTTCAATACTCGCGATATAATCAACTCTAGTAACCTCAGCCAGACATCGAAGTGGAAAAGTAATATTTTCCGTCTTTCCAAATAGAATTCTTCCACCATCTTCTGTTTTTGCACTTTCCACCATAAGCTTGATAACATCAAAAGCTCGCTGAAGTTCTTTTGCAGTTATCAATGAAAAATTTACCGGGATGCTTCTTTTTTCTTCTTTCATTTTTTCTCTCCTTTGTTTGTGGGTTTTTTCTTGGGTTAGTTTTACTAGTTAAAATAAAAATTCTAGATAAAAATAAAATTATTATTTTAACCAGCAAAACTCCAAAAAACAGTTTTAAAGAACAAAAAAACCGGTCTCGCGTGAGATCGGCTTTGGTCTGTCTAAAATGAATATGTCTTTTATGCTTTTTTCATTTTATGCAAAACAAAACCGATCTGGCTAAACCAGAAATAAAAGTAAGAAAAGCTATAAAATTTTTGACTAGGTTGTTTTAACATATTTTTACATTATTATCTTAGCAACTTGTTATTTTTTTGTCAACTATATAAAAAAACTGACTTTATTTTTTAGATTCAGAGGAAAGGTGTGGTTGCACCTTTCCTCTGTTTTATCGGCAGGACTATGTTTGAGTCCTTTTAACCCAAACCATCTAAATAGATGGCCTCTTGGTAAGACATTTGGGCTTGCCAGATTTTTTTAAGAGGATTTTCTCTCATTCGTTTTTTAGAAAAATGGCTTGCCTCCTATTTTGCCGGCCATATTGACCACACCAATAACATTTTCACTGAAATATTTTTCGTGAATATCCATTTCCCCCAACAGCCCAGCGATACCAATAACCCTCGCTCCCTTAAGAATTCTGTGAGAAAAAAGAGGGGCTAAGTTATCTGACTTGTTTTCTTTTTTGTCACCATTTTTATTCATCACTACCTCCTGTTCATCCAACGTTTTAATTAATTTACTTTTTTTTAGCAAATCAAATAGTAAGTTTCCAATAAATACTTCTTGGCCTAAAAATAAAAATCCATCTATCATATCAGGCATCAAAAAAGCACTTATTAAATTATAATCGCCAGGAGGAATTATAATTTTCCGCCCTTCTTTAAAGGCGATAATAGATATCCCTGAATTTATTTCCATGCATACCTCCTGCTGAAATTGAGTTTATTTAATTTAATCTAACAGTCAAACCAATAATTTCGAGTTTCCACAAAATCATTGTTTTGACTGCTAGTCTTGTTTTAAAGAACTAAAAAACCGGTCCTTTTGAAGAGATCGGTCTTGATTTATTTGAAATGATTTTTTTTCTTTATGCTTTTTTCATTTCACGCAAACCAAGGCCGGTCTCAAAGACCAGCAAAATAATCACAGACAATATAAATGATATTTTAGCTTGCATGTTTTTCATGAATTCAATTTAGCATACCCATAAAATTTGTCAACTTCAAGGCTGTGGATAAGTCTAATAATCCCTTAATTTCTTGATAGTTTTATGATCGCGAATTTTTTCCAGAGCCTTAGCTTCAATCTGTCGAATTCGTTCGCGAGTGACGCCAAATTCCTGTCCCACTTCTTCCAAGGTATGCGTGACGCCATCTTCCAAGCCAAAACGAATTTTGAGAATTTTTTGTTCGCGCGGAGTGAGATCTTTCAAAATTTCCGCCACATGTTCTTTGAGCATTTTTCGGCTGGCAATTTGATTTGGCATCACAGTTTCAGTATCTTCAATAAAATCTCCAAGTACTGAGTCGTCGTCAGAGTCTCCCACTGAAGTTTCCAAAGAAACTGTTTCTTGAGAAATTTTTTGAATATGGCGAATTTTGTCCACCTCAATTCCCATTTCTACTGCGATTTCTTCTGGTAGTGGTTCGCGTCCAAGATCCTGCACCAGCCTTCGGGTAATTTGCGTATATTTATTAATCGTTTCTACCATATGCACCGGAATACGAATTGTTCTGGACTGATCAGCCAAGGCACGCGTCACGGCTTGGCGAATCCACCAAGTAGCATAAGTGGAGAACTTATAGCCTTTTCTATAATCAAATTTTTCCACGGCGCGAAAAAGTCCAATATTGCCTTCTTGAATCAAATCCAAAAGCGAAAGATTATGTGAGCGACCCACATATTTCTTGGCGATACTCACCACAAGTCGAAGATTGGCCTCAGTAAGTCTTTGTTTGGCCATTGCATCTCCCTTTTCGATTCTCTTCGCCAGATTTATTTCTTCTTCAGTGCTAAGAAGATCCACGCGACCAATTTCTCGCAGATACATTTGAACCAAATCAGAAGAAGCTTCTTCCGGACCCACGTCCATTGTTTCTTTTCTGGATTTTTTCTTGCCGGTTTTCTGTTTGTCAAAATCCTCAGAAACCTTGTCTGTTTCCATGCGAATCATTTCATCAGAATTTACCACCCGAATATTTTTCTTTTCTAGTTTTTCATAAAGTTCTTCCAATTTTTCAATATCCTTTTCCGCATCCGGAATGACATGCAAAATTTCATCCTCTGTGATGAAACCTCTTTGCTTTCCACGATAGACCAGCTCATCAATATCTCCACGTCTTTGAGAATTTTTTTCCTCCATTCTCTTGGAAATCTGTTTGACAACTTTTTTCTTGGTTGGTTTTTTTTTCTCAATCTTCTTTTTTGGTACTATTTTAGCCACTTTTTTAGCCTTTATTTTCTGTGTCGTTCTGTTTCTCTTTTGTGTTTTTCTGTGTTCCTTCATTTTCTGTGTCGTTTTGTGCTTTTTTTTCTTTTGTGTTTTTCTGTTTTTTATCATTTTTTTCTTATTTTTTTTAACTTTGACCATAAATGTTTAGATATAATTAGGACTTACGCATTTTTCTGAGAATCTATTTATGTAGCCAGTGCAATGGCAGGATTTATAAACAATAATTTCTATCTATAATCTTAATTGAATTTTAAAGTAATTTCAGCGAACAATAGATTCGAAGGGAAATGCGGAAGTCATAATAATATTATTATAACTCCATTAACTTTGCTAATTCTTTGGAAATTTTGTCTGATTGTTCAAGCAAGAATTTCTTTGCTGTTTCATCCTTTCTTTCTTCGGCCAGTTTCAAATCATTCCCTATACGATTTAGTTCTTCCTTTTTTTCTTCTCTCTCCATTTCTCGCTGACAAGCTTGAAATTCTTTCCAAGGATCTTCGATTATTATTTCTTCTAAATTATTATTCAAATTCAGTTGGTATTTTTTGCGAGAGAATAGAGTTTGCGCTTTTTCACTAAGTTCTCGATTATCTATAATTTTATTCAAAAAAGTATCAAAATCAAAATTAACTTCTTCTCCCTTTTCCACCATCATTTTGAAAAGATTATCCGGCAAGAAAAATTTATTTGTTCTTGCTTCTTCTCCCGCTTTTTTCCAAGCAAAACTCGAAACCAACATGAGGCCGATCATTTCCCAAATAAGCATCTCTTTTTTAGTTTTTGGTCCGATTCTTTCAATATCTTCTTTCGGGCCACTATCTTTAGTATTCTTATCTTTAAGACTAGTCTTTTTAAGCTCATCCGTCAATGCTGATTCTGAAATACCTAAGTCCTGCGCAACTTTTTTTATCCAATAATTTTTTTCTACTTCATTTTCTAAATTTGAAATTATATCCAACATTTCTGTGGTTATTTTTTTCTTATCCTCCACTTTATTTTTATCAAATTTTTGAAAAGAACTTTTCAAAAAATATTCCATAACAGGCAACGCACCAGCCACATTTTCTTCTAACTTTTTCGGGTTTTCCTTGGCCATATCAGCCGCATCTTTTCCATGTTCCAAACTCACAATGCGCACCGCCATGCCACTTGCCAAACATAACTTCACACTTTTCTTGGTGGCATTTTCCCCAGCACTATCCATATCAAAAAACATTTGGATGTTTTTTGTGTATCTTTTTATGATGGCAATCTGCTCGAGTGTAAGCGCTGTGCCACTCACTGCTACAGTGTTTTTTATCCCAGCTTGATGTGAAGCAATCACATCCATTTGACCTTCCACCAGCAAAATGGCATCCTGTTTTTTTACCTCTATTTTGGCCTTGTCTAGACCATAGAGAATTCGACTTTTATGATAGAAGTCAGTTTCTGGAGAATTGACATATTTAGCTTGCGATTCATCACTCCCAGGAGTCACTCTGGCTGTATAACCCAAAATTTTCCCTGAAAAATCGCCGATTGGAAAAATAATCCGGTCGCGAAAACGATCATAACAATTATCAAGAGACAATGACCAATGACCAATATTGCTATTTTTATTTTCGTTATTATTTATTGTTCTTTGTTCATTGTTCTTTGTTTTCTGCACCAAAAGTCCCGTTCTATTTATTTCTTCAATTTTATATCCTCTTTTTAGCAAAAATGACAATATATTTCTCCAGCCATTCGGCGCATAACCCAAACGAAATTCCTTGATAGTTTCATCATTTAGACCTCTATCTTTTAAATATTTTAATATTTTCTCCTTACCCTCCCCTTTCCAGAGTTGCACTTCATAAAATTTCGTGGCTAATTCCAAAATTTCTAATGTTCGATTTTTTTCCTGCGATTTTTGTGGACTATAGGATTGCAGTTTCACTCCCGCTTTTTCGGCTAATGTCTTCAGAGCTTCTCGAAATTCCAGTCCTTCCATCTCCATTACAAAAGCAAAAATATCGCCTGACTTTTGACAACCAAAACAATGCCAAAATTGCTTTTCTTCATTCACCATAAAAGACGGTGATTTCTCATTATGAAAAGGGCAAAGGGCTCGCCAATTCGCCCCTGCCTTGTCCAATTTGATATATTCGCCCAAAACATCCACTATATTGAGCTTAGATTTTATCTCTTCTATGTCAGTTCCCATATAATGCAATCGTACTATACTACAAGAAAATAGGCAAAAAATTGCAAAAAATAAGAAAAGAAATTTTAAACTAAGATTAAGCTCTTACTGCCACCCGAAATTGCTTTCAAATATTGGCATAATTACAAAAGAAAAAAATATTCGAAAGGCACAAACAAAACATTGTCTTGTTCTCCAAGCGTCACCGAATTGGAAATTACGATTCCATATTTTCCTTTAACTTTTTTTAATGTTTTTGACGCTTGCTGATGTGTTCTTTTGTTCCATCCGGTCTCGATAACTATTCTATTTGCTCCGTCAACAATAAAATCGGCGCCATTTTTTTCATAATCATAACTAATTGTCCAGCCGATTTTTTTGGAAAAATGACGATAAAGATACATCCCCACAACATCTTCCAACAGTTTTCCGCGATGGGTAATATCTATTGAACGAGAATCTATCAAATGAAGCAACGCGGCTCGCAAGCTGGATGACAAAAAAAGGTATTTGGACGGTTTTCGCACTTTTTTTGGAGTGGAAGATGAAAAGGGATAAACTCTTAATAATAATTCCGAATCCTCTAAGACTTTCAAAACAATACTCAATGTTTTTATTTCAATGTCTTTTAGATTTCCGGCCATTTTTTCCAGACTCATTGCCTCCGAACCAGCAAGAATAAAAAGTAAAGCTGGAATTTTGGAAAGTATCTCCCGAGAAAACGGCTTAACTATCGAAATATCTTTTTCGATAATCCTGTCAATAACTGCGTTAAGATTAGCATAAATCGCCGAATCATCTCTAAGAGAAAGGACTGATGGAATGGAATAAAATTTCAAATATCTGTCAATCGCTCGAATGTCCACGCCTTGCCAATAGTGCATAACCTGATCGCTTATTTTCCGAAGATTATGAAGTGCCTCTTTCGCATTTGCGCTTTCAAAAATAGCGGTTGAAATATCTTTTCCAATTCTGGGAGAAAACTGAACATCGTCCTCGATTTTGTTGATAGAAGCGGATAACATTATGTATTCCGTAAACTTCATCGGATACATTTTTTCAATAGCAGAACGACGAACAACATCCGTCGTGGCATTCAAGGCGATAGCCGAAGATCCAGTTGAAATAATAAAGACTCGCCGAGAACGATCATAAAGCGATTTTAGTGCAAATTGCCATTCCGAATCAAAATGAACTTCATCAACCAACAAAATCACATCCTCCTTCAATTCTGAAAAAGTTACGCCTAATAATTCTTCATAGGCATCAATTATTTCAAACAAATTACTTCCCATTTTTTTTACCGCCTCATCCATAGAAACATACAAAATCCGTTGCCCAAATGATTGCCGGTATTTGAAAAAAATTTGTGCCAACACTGTCGTTTTCCCGACGCCACGAAGCCCAGGAATTATTATCCATCGAGGTTCACCGTTGGAATCTAAAAAATTCAAAATATGTTTTTCCAAGCAGTTATAAAAATATCGTTTCGGATATTCCTTTCCATCTTGATCATACGCCGAAAGACCCAGGATTTTCGCCTGTTCAGTCATTTGCCTGGAAATGTAATTTCTTATCTCCGAATTAGCCATTTTTGACTATGGTTATTAATTACCATAAAAACCTATGTTTCTATGGTAATGCATTACCATAGAGTTGTCAAGCGCCTGTTTTTAACCTTAAATAAGGCTTTATTTCCAAATTTTTCTATTCCCGATATTTCCAAAATACAGAGAAATAGGCAAAAAATTGCAAAATTTTAGATTTTATTCTTTTAGCACACAACGCGGACAAATATCCTTGCGAATTGGAATACGATTGAAGCTAAATTAGAGCGAGTGATGGCATTGATGAAATAAAAAAAGCCGCACCTCCACAATCAATCGATTGTGAAAATGCGGCTCGCACATTGCAGAACTATGCTGCTTTGTCTTCCTTTGTGAGAAGTTCCATCATCCGCTCGTAATCGTAACGGAGCTGATTTGAACGAATCAAACGTTTTGACGTATCCGCTTCGATACGGAAAAACTGAACCATGGCGGTCTGGTGGGTTGGGTTTCCATCATGCCATTCGTTTTGAGGTTCACTGACAAAACGATAAGCGTTTGCAGTTGGAGGAGCGATAGCTTGAACCTCTTTTGTCCCGAACTTAAAAAGACCGTGATATCCGCCAACTGTTGTACGGAAAAGAAGAGGTTCTCCAATTTCTTCCATAGATGTCACCACATATTCAGGCTCCCAATTGTCCATCCCTTCGCCTTCCTTAGAGTATTGAGTGAACCATTGTTCGCCAATCTGTACCAAAGCACAGAAACATACCGGGATAATATTGGAGGTACAAACCGGCTCAAATAATTCTTTCCAGTGTTTTCGCAGAAGGTTATAAGCATCTGGCCCTGGTTGAATACCGGTGATAATTTCTCCCTCTGCTTGAATACCCACAAGTCTCACGCCATTGTTCCACTCATGACATCCAACATTAAGCACAAGACTTTCATTGCGTTCATGATGCAAGTGAGTAAGTCGCCCAGTGGAAATCAAATGAGCGATAGCATAACCGTCTTCAATTGGTCGATGGCCATGCTCAGGACCGAAAGTGTAGCAACAATTACTTGCATCTTGAATCTCAATAACAAAAGGATCTAAGAGGCCGCTTGCTTTACCTTCGTGTAAATTTTTTCTGCGAGCAACGAAGTCTTGGAAATCCGATTCCGACTTTTCGCATTTATTCTCAGGTGTAATGCCGGCTTGTTCAAGGTGCCACTTCCTTGCATAATCAGTATGAGCATCGACGTACTGCTTGGCTAACGGCCCAAGTCGCGCTTGAAGAACGGGATCGATTCTGGCTTTAGAAGATCTGATCACTTCCATAAATGGATACTTGTATGCCAGGCAGTATGTGTCAAAAGGAATAATGCTTATGTCACCATATTTACCGGCTTCCAAATCCCAGAATTCCTGCTGAGTAATTCTGCCACCTCTTCGGTTTCGTTCTTTGTCCTTGAATTGCCAACTGTACGTTTTGATTATGCCGTCGAGAGTTGCCATGGGGCCGATACCGTGAGCAATGATCAGTATGCGTTTCCCGGATTTGGAAAACCCGAGATATTCTGCCGTGAGAGTAGTATAATACGTTTCCCACGGAGCATCTCCAGGTTTGGTCGCCAATCTGGCCGCAACGATATCCGGCATAGTCGCCAGTCGTCCTTTCTTTCCGGCAAAATTTATAGCTTGTTTCCAAGCGGCTGGTAGTCCATCCTGATGATAAAAAGCCATAGCCTTTGCGAACGGTCTCTCATCTAAATTTTTCATGTGCTGTCTCCCTTCCCCGATTTAGGGGTTTTAGAAGTGTGTAATAAACCTACTAAAAAAAGTAGAGTCGCCAAACCATTTTGGCAACACTTGATTATATTATATGTATTATACTTTGTCAACACATGCAAACTAAAAAAAAAGCCTTGATTCAGCTCTTTTTCTTATTTTTTCCATGTTTTTATTTATACACCCAAAAACAAATCGCTGTGTTTGATTATTTTTAATAATTGCATAAAAAAGTATTACTGAACAAAAATTTTCTAAATCTTAAAAAGGTACCCGACCCCTTTTATTTTCTTTTGTAAATTCAATTTTCATGTGTATTATAAAAAATAATTATTTTTTCTTCTTACTATTATTCTTTTTTAATTTTTTCTCCTTGGATTTATGCTCATCTATCGCACGCATAAACTCCTTAGCCTTTTGCTCTATTTCAAGATAACGATCAAAATCAGATTTAAATTCCCTATTTTGCGTATTTCTATATTTTTCATATTCACCCAACGCCAAAACCTCCGCCACCTCATGACTAACTTTTCCGGCATTCGTCAAAATCTCATATTCGGTAAACTTAAGAAAAGCATTAAGCTTTTCCACCCAGTCTTTCATAGTCATTGCCCTGCCTCGCGCCGCTTGCATCTCCGCATAATCCAGATACATATTTCCAATGCGGTTCAAATGTTCCAATTCTTTTTTGTCCAAATAATTTTTAGCAATTACTGTGTCACTGGGCATAATTTTTCCTTTTGGAGATCTTTTCCAAGAAGTCAAGCCCATTTTTTCTTTTTTGCTACTCACGCGATCCATAATTATCTCAGCGGCGGTTTTTCCAGTGATGGCAAAATGCAGTTTATTTTGCACGGTCGCGAAAAATTGCTTGCTTTCATAAGCTTTCGGAGAATAGTCAATTGCTGTTGCATAGATATCAGTAATTTTTTGATAGATCATCCGCTCACTGGTGCGAATATCTTTTATTTCCTCATATAAATCGTCAAAATATCTGGCACTGAAGCGAGAGCCGTATTTCATTCGATTAACATCCAAGGCATAGCCTTTGTGAATATAATTTTTCAAAATTCCCGTTGCCCATTGACGAAATTGCGTGCCCCGCTCAGAATTTACTCGATAGCCTACGGCAATAATCGCTTCTAAGGAATAAAATTTTGTCCAGTACTTCTTTCTATCTGAGGCAGTTATTAAGAAATCCTTAATAACTGAATTTCCTTCTATTTCCCCCTTTTTAAGTAAATTTTTCAAATGCATATTTACATTCGGCACTGTCGTATTAAAAAGTTCTGCCATGCGTTTTTGTGGCAACCAAATATTTTCTTCGGAATATAGCACCTCAATATTTATCGAGCCTTCTGGTGTTTGATAAAATGCAATTTGATCATCTGGTAGTTTTTTTATTGCCATATTTTTATTTTATAAATCTTATAATGATATTATATCACTCTTTCGATTTCTGGCAACTCTTGAGCTGTGGATAACTTTATTTCATGTTCCTCCAATCCCTCACTTCAAATCCCCCTTTTATTCTTTTGACTAAAAGTTTTTGCCGTTCTTTCCAACCAAGAGAGCGCACTTCTTCAATCGGCAAAGTTATCCCGAAAGATTTTTTGCCAATTTTTGTTAACTTACGAATGTTTTTGTCCGTTGATTTTTTATCCGCCATATTTTTTGTATTTTTATATTAGTTACGTAATCAATTACTTACCTCTCAATTTTACCCCTAAAGGTAATTATTAGCAAAAAAAACAATCCTTAAAAAGCTATTGAACAAAATTATTTATAAAACAGCTCATGATTTCTAAGTTCATTTTTTATCTCGAGATAATTAGGCAAAAATTTTCCAACTAATACCCAAAATTTTCGAGAGTGATTAAATTCTTTTAAGTGACACATCTCATGCACAATAATATAATCCTGATGTTTTTTAGGCAAAAAAATAATTTTATAGTTTAGATTTAAATTTTTGCTCTTCGTGCAACTTCCCCAGCGTGTCTTTTGATTTTTAATATTAATTTTATTAAAAGCAAAGCCATATTTTTTATTGAAATATTTTATCCGGACTTTCACAAGAGAAAAAGCCTCGTCTTTATATTTCAGATAATCATCTTCGGAGAAAGTCCTAATAGCTTTACTATCAACACTTTTGAAAAAATTTATTTTATCCGCCACCCATTGCGCTTTATCAGTAATAAATTTTTCGATAATGGTTTTTTCCACTCCCAAAGGAGTTGTCACTACCACCGTTCCGTCGCAAAAAACAGCCAGGCGCATTCTTTTCGCTCGCTTACTTTTTCTCAACTTATACGCCAATTTCTTAGACATTAGAATTTTTTAATAATAATATCCACTAATCGATTTAGAAATTTAGGAAAATCTTTTACAACAAATCGATTTTTATAGTCTCTTAAAATAAGTTCTTGTAATGTTTGCTTGATATCTTTAATAAAAGCATCTCTTTTTGAAGACTCTTGCCAGCCAGAATCAGTATCATCATCAATTCTAGCGCGTAATTCTTTAACAAAGTCTTTCGTGTCTTGATCACCGCCACCAGAAATAAATTCTTGAGAAATAATATAAAGCGCATATTCTTTGAGATCTAATCCTAAATTTTTAGCTTCATCGCCTTTTGTCCTAATATCTTTCATCAATTCCTCGTAGCGCCTAATCCGTTCTGCAAGGTCAATCTGATTTTGTTCAAATTCACGACGAATAGCACCAAGTCTTTCGCTAAATTTCTGATAAGCTGGGTTTTCGTCTAAATTTACAGAAATTTCTTGCTTGAGCATTTTTTCAAGATTCAAGGCTTTTTCTTCCTCGTCCATTCCCTTCAAACGCTCAAGCGTGTAAAGATCATTCACGCGAAGCTCACGAAAGTTTTTTGTAATTCCTTCATAATCAATAATATCGCTTTTTTGAATAAGCTCTCGTATCTTTTCTCCATATTCTTCTAAAAGATATTTGTCGTCCTCGCTTCTAAATTCTTTGAGAAAGGCTAAATAAAAACTCGTGACCCATTCAAACGGTCTAATATATTGTTTCAAAAATGGATCAGGAGAAAGAAATTCAAACAATCCTCTAAGTTTCACATATTTCTCATTAAAATATTTTTGTTTGTCCTGATTGTCAATAAAAATTTTAAGGCATCTGCGAAGATTGTCCATTGATGGATCTTCAATATTAACACCAACAAAAATTTTCATTATATCACTCATAACATCTGAAAACTTTGCTTTTACCCGTTCGATATCTATCATTGCGCTGTCAATAACATCCTCATCAAAATTAAGGGCATCATACAGGTTGCGAGTAATTCCATAATAATCAATAATTTTCCCAGCTTCCTTGTTTTTATACACACGATTAGTCCTGGCAATTGCTTGCAAGAGATTGTGATCGCGAAGTGGCTTATCCAAATACATAACCTGTTCGATTGGTGCATCAAAACCCGTAAGCAACATATCACACACCAAAAGGAATTTTAATGGAGAATTTGGATCTTTGAATCGTTCAATGATTTGCTCTCGTTCCTTTTTGCCAGTGTTATATATTTTTAAATCATCGGCGTCACTGTTTGGATCCCCAGGAGAATAAACCACGGCTGACCATTCAATAGGAATAATTTTATCAATTAGTTTCTTGTAATTAGCCACCGCTTCTCGATCATAAGCAACTATTTGCGCCTTGAATCCATTCGGCTGGACATATAATTTATAATGTTCCACGATATCTCTCGCAACCGCCTCCATTCGTTTTTCCAATTTAACCAGCGCCGCTTTTTTTCCATATTTTTTCACCAATTCTGTTTTTTGTTTTTCGCTTAAGTCGCCAGCAATTTCTTCAAATTGTTGGTCTAGTTTTTCTTCGTTAATGGAAAATTTAGAAAGACGCGCTTCATAAGTCACAGGAATTGTTGCCCCATCATCAATCGCTTGTTGAATGGAATAATAGTCTAAATATCTCTTGCCTTCACCTTCATAATTTCTAAAAGTATTAGTATGAGTTTTATCTACGGGCGTTCCAGTAAACCCAAAAAAGAAAGCATGCTTAAAAGCACTGCGCATATTGATTCCAGAAACTCCTTCGTCACCCCGATGAGCTTCGTCAGAAAGAATGATCACATTCTCATCAAGATTTTCAACTTCGTCTCCCAGCTCTGAGAATTTTTGAATTGTTGTGATGAATATTCCTCGCTCTGGTGATTTTATTTTTTCTTCCAGGTCTTTCCTCGAAGTGACGCGTATAATATTTTTTCCACCAGCATTAGTGAAAGTATCGAATATTTGTTGATCTAAATCTACTCGATCTACTAAAATAAATACTTTTGGATTTTGTAATAATTTATTAAAACGCAACTTCCATGCAGTAAAAAACATAGTCAATGTTTTTCCTGACCCTTGCGTATGCCAAATAAGTCCTTGGCGTTTTTCTTTATTCACCACTCGCTCCACAATTTTATTTGTAGCGCGAAATTGTTGATAGCGAGCAATTTTTTTCACAACTCTTTCTTTTTCTTTTTCAAAGAGAATGAAATTTTGCACAATATCCAAAAAGTTATTTTTTGAAAGAAGGGCAGTGAGAGTCATCTCGAGTTCTCCTCCAAGTTCTTTTTCTAAATCTTCATCACGCCATTGCAAAAAATATTGTTTCGGCGCACTCGTTGCGCCATAGACAGTTTTCAATCCATCGCTGGCAATATTAAAACAGTTGGGAATAAACAACTTGCGAGCAACTTTTTCATATCGCTTAAGTTGATCGATTCCGTTTTCAAAACTCACTCCTTCTGACGCAGTTGGACTCTTGGCTTCAATGTCAACGAGAGGAAGACCATTTACAAAAATCATAATATCCGGACGAATGTTTTCACTGTCGCCTTCAAAATAGAATTGGTTGGTAACCACGAAGTGGTTGTTTTCAGGATTTTCAAAATCAATAATTTTATAATCTTGGAAATTTCCAGTCTGGGGATTTTTCAAATTGATTCCTTCCCGCATCACACGCAAAAATTCTTGATTGGTATCAATCTTTTTCACTTCTCTCACAACGCTTGCAATTTCATCTTCGTCTGCATTTGGATTGATTTTTCCAATCGCTTGCGCCAAAAGCGGTTTGATAATATATTCGTTTTCAAGCTCGCGAAGTTTTGCAAACTGCTCAGGCTTAATATATCTATAATTAAGTTCTTCTTTTAGAAACTTGATAATGTGATTTTCGATTGTGATTTGTTCGTTGAATTTCATATTATTTTCCATGACATTTTTTAAATTTCACTGGTCGCCCATCTTCATGTTTCGCCCCACAAAAGCAAGGATCGTTGCGACCAATTTTGGATTCATTAATATTAACTATAACTTTATTTTCTTGATAAAATTTATCAAAAACCTGATTTACTGTAATATTCTGATTAATATTAGTTATTTGATTATCGCGAAAGGATGCTTTTAGATCAATAATATTATTGACTATTTGCAAAAACATTAATAATCCTCCTCCGATTTTAAAAAGCATCACTGCAAGCTGATTAAATTCCGGAGTTTCTCTTTTAATTTTTTCAACCACAACCTGACTAGATTCTCTATTTTTTATTGCCTCAACTATTATCTTGGAAAGTTTATTAAGTTCATCAATGGTGTGTTGCGGTGCTGAAATTATTTCAATTGTATTATTTACAAAATTGAAAACTCCATCAGGAATAGATCCGACACCACCACAATGTGGACATGGACCGCTTTTGTTTCCAGATAACATGCTATTCATAGCATTATCCACTATAAAACCAGATGGAAAGATAGCACCACATTTTTGATTATCACAGAATGCTGGTAAATTTATTGCCATATTTTTACACTCTCACTTCCCCGCTCAAAAGATCCTGCATCAGACCTTTTTTGAGTTTGGTAAGTTTTATCTTTAATTTTTTATTAACATTAATTTTTTCATCAACAGCAGAAAGAATTTCTGCAATTCTTTGCTGTTCTACTATTGGCAATATAGGAATTTCAGTTAACTCGAAACTTCCGACTGGAAGCTGCGGCTGTGCAGAACCAGATCCCATACTTAAATATTTAGATTTCATTTGTGGACTAGAAAAATATTTATATAAGAAAATAGGATCGAATTGTTTCCCATGCCTTATAATGAGCATGCCTGAATTAATTCTAATATTTTCAAATGGAATATTTTCACTGTAATATGCAACATTTCCGACGGTACCTCTGGAAGTTAAGATTATGTCTCCTCTTTTTAGCTTTCCTTTTCGTAAAATATTATCTTTTTTTTGAGAAATAAAACTCGTTTCATTAAAAACAAAACCATTTTTACTTACATTTTTAGCACTTAAAAACAAACAATAACCATCTAAACTAAAATCTTTTTGTTTTGGATAATTTGCACCCCTATCGCCATCTATTAATTCTATTGAAGAATTTTTTATTGTCGTGGTTTCCCACTCTTCCGGAATTTCGCCAAGCTTGGTTTTTTTGAATTTATTATGCCCAATCCCTCGCGTAAATAATTCCTGCATCAATCCCTTCTTCAATTTTTCCGTCGCCTCAATCACATTTTGCGTCTTCGCAATATCCTCATCCACCGCCCCCAAAATTTCTGCAATTTTTTGTTGTTCTGTTTTTGACCTTGGAATTATTACTTTTATATCTTTAAAAAATTTAAAATGTCTATTATATCCAGTATTAGGAATTTTTTGATTTAAAATTAAATAGTACAAAAATGCTGGATCAAAATTATCCTTCGCCCAAAAAATCTTTGTGCCATCAGCACCCGCAACAAAAGGACGCTTGATATATTTTACAACGCGAGTATGATCTCCAAAAAGTATTGCTGGAACATTATTTATCAACAATTCTTTTTTTGATGAATAGCCACTGATATAATTTTGCCCTTGATCAAAAACGGGAAAATCACCCTCCTCCTTGTATTCAGAAAGTTTTATCCCTGCAAGTTTCGATGGGACATGAAGACAATCGAGAAGTTTGTTTTCTTCCCATCCCTGCGGGATATTTATTTTTTCTTGAATTTTAATCATTTTTTTGCCTTGTGGATAACTTCTTGCTTTTTTTAATAAAAAGTGCTACATTTTAAATGCGACACTTATTTACTTAGGGTCGTCCTGCCCATGGATTTGGGTTTTACGATCCGCGAAACCTGGCTCAATGCCAGGTTTTTGCTTTACTATGGCAATATACTTTTTAATATCCTGAGCGTTAATTACTAAATCTGCAATCTCCTTGAGTTGTCGAACAACAAATCCACCCTTAATTAGAATCATCTTCTTTCCTTTTTCTTTTAAAAATCTTGCCAGGTGAACAAAATCAGCGTCTCCAGAAAGCAAACAAAATGTATCGTAATGATCTATTACCTTTATCGCATCAACGCTAATTTCAACATCGAAATTACAT
>JBAZSS010000004.1:0-52464 GCA_041662285.1 Parcubacteria group bacterium | reverse complement strand
TAAAAAAGTAGAAAATTCAAATATCGCCTCAAAAATACTCATTGAACCATGGATAACTGAAGCGGCAACAATGGCAGGAGAGCAGAATAAATATATTTTCAAGGTGGCTAAAAAAGCAACTAAGATTCAAATTAAAAAATCAATTGAAGAATTATATAAAGTAAAAGTGATAACTGTCAGAACAATCAATATCCCTAGCAAAAAAAGACTCAGAGGTAGAGTGCTTGGAACGAAATCGGGCTACCGAAAAGCAATCGTAAAAGTAAAGAAAGGGGAAAGCATTGATGTTTTCGGAGGAAAATAATTTAGAGAAATAAATCAACCAAAATGGCGATTAAAATTTATAAACGAAATACTGCTGGAAGAAGAAACATGTCTATTGTGAAATCTTCTATGATAACCGACCGAAAACCGGAAAAGTCTCTTTTGGCGAAACTGACCAAAAAAGCTGGGAGATCGGGAGGAAAAATTTCTGTGCGTCATCAAGGTGGTGGAGCAAAGCAGAGATATCGCAAAGTTGATTTTATGCAAGACAAATTTGGTATTTGGGGACGAGTGGCTTCAATTGAAAAAGATCCAGTCAGAAGCGCTTTTATCGCCCTTGTGATTTATGCTGATGGAGAGAAAAGATATGTGCTAGCACCGGAAGGCTTAGCTATTGATCAAAAAATAATTTCCCAGGAAGATGCTCCAATTAAATTAGGTAATCGTGCTAAGGTAAAAAACATTCCTATCGGAACAGTTGTTTCCAATTTGGAACTTTTTCCAAATCACGGTGGACAAATAGCTAGAAGTGCCGGTTCAGGAGCAACCCTTACTGCGATAGATCAAAAAACTGCTCAAGTGAAAATGTCCTCTGGAGAAATTCGCTTGATAAGTAGTGAATGCTATGCTACTATCGGTCAAGTAAGTAATTTTGAACATAATTCTGTGACAATTGGAAAAGCTGGAAGAAAAAGACATATGGGAGTGAGACCAGGAGTGCGGGGTAGTGCTATGAATCCAGTTGATCATCCACATGGTGGAGGTGAGGGTCGCCAAGGAATTGGACTTAAACATCCAAAAACTCCATGGGGCAAGATAGCTCTCGGCAAGAAAACTAGAAAGAAGAAAAAATATAGCAATAAATTCATAATCAAAAGAAGATCGAAACGCTAATATATCGCGAATGTTAAAACAAATTTATTCGAATGCATTTGTATAAACATTAGCGACAATTTGAATTCATGACAAGAAGTTTAAAGAAAGGCCTTTACATTGATGAAAGGCTCATCAAGAAAATTAAAGATAAAAAACCGGGGGATCGAACTCCAATTAAAACTTGGTCTCGCGCCTGCGTAATTTCTCCTGAAATGGTGGGTTTTACTTTTGGTGTGCATAACGGCAAAGATCATATTCCAGTTTTGGTTTCTGAAGAAATGGTTGGACACAAGCTAGGAGAATTTTCTCCAACCAAGAAATTTGTCCGTCATGGAGGAAAAATGCAAAAAGAATTAGAAACAGCCGCTAAACAAAAAGAACTAGACGCTGCTAAAGCCGCTAAGGCCTCAACGGATACCAAGAAATAATATTCAATAATTATGAAAGTTAATGCAAAACTAAACAATTTGAGAATCGCTCCAAGAAAGTCAAAATTAGTGGCTGATTTGATAAAGGGTCTGGATGTCTTGGAAGCACTCGATCAGCTTGAAGCGCATGTTAAAAGAACCAGCCCACACATGAAAAAATTGCTTTTAAGTGCAATTGCTAATGCGGAAAATAATTTTGGTTTAGATAAGAATAATTTGTATGTATATGAAGCTAGAATCGGAGCAGGACCAACAATGAAACGCTGGATGCCGAAAGCTTTCGGACGAGCCGGTGAAATTCTGAAAAGAACATCGAAAATAGAAATTATACTAGAAGAAAGAGTGGAAGGAAAAAACCGAAAAACTAAGGAAGAAATGGAAGCGGAAATGAAAAAAAGAGAAAAAGATAGAAAGAAAGAAGAGAAAGAGCAAAAAGAAACACAAGAAAAATCCAACAAGGATTTAGATAAAAAGGGTGGTGAAGAACGTGCCAAAAAAGAAACTCCTAATAAGGGTTGGGCAAAAAAAATATTTCAAAGAAAGTCAATGTAAGTAACCCTTACGAATTACGAATCGGTACGAATATACGAATTACGAATAATTAAATAAAACAGCAAAAGATTATTCAGTTCACATTAGTACATTCGTAAAAATTCGTAATTCGTAAGGAAATAGCTAACTAAAGCATATTAAATTAAATTAGCATGGGACATAAAGTAAATCCAATTGGATTCCGCATGGGGATAACTCAAGACTGGAAATCTAAATGGTTTAGCAAAAGAGAATATACAAAAAACCTCAAGCAAGACATTGAAATTAGAGGTGGAGTTTCCAAAAAATGGAAAGCGGCTTTTATATCTGAAGTGGAAATAGAAAGATCGGCCAAAATGATTCGAGTGATCATTAAAACTGCCAGACCAGGAGTGCTAATCGGACGTGGCGGCAGTGGCATTGAAGATATTAAAAGTTATATCCAAAAGAATTTTTTCAAAGGCAATAAGAATATGAATTTGAAAGTAGATATTCAGGAAGTTAAGAATAT
Organism: Parcubacteria group bacterium; assembly: GCA_041662285.1. GTDB lineage: Bacteria > Patescibacteriota > Minisyncoccia > Moranbacterales > UBA2206 > UBA2206. The sequence continues at coordinate 49,854 of JBAZSS010000004.1, read as the reverse complement.
GGAAGAAAGCGCTGCAATCATGGCACAAAACATTGCTGATCAATTGGAAAAAAGATTACCTTTTCGAAAAGCTATGAAATCAGCTTTGGAACAAGTGATGAAGAATAAAAATATTAAAGGAGTGAAAATTGAAATGTCTGGGAGATTAGGTGGTGCTGAAATGAGTCGTAGAGAGTGGTCAGCCAAAGGAACATTACCACTTCATACTATGCGATGCGACATTGATTTTTCCAGAGCAACGGCCTATACGACATACGGAACATTGGGAGTAAAAGTTTGGTTGTATAAAGGTGAAGTTTTTGAGTAGTCTTTACGAATTACTAATTTCGTACGAATATACTAATGTACGAACAGTAATCCATAAAGAATAAAATAGTTTAAATAGAATTAGTATATTAGTAATTGATTAGTAATTCGTAAAGAAAATTCATGTTGATGCCAAAAAAAGTAAAACACAGAAAGATCCAGCGTGGAGGGAAAATCCGCGGAACAGCTCATCGTGGTAATGAAGTTAGCTTTGGCAGTTTTGGTTTGAAATCAATGGGAGCTAGTTTAGTTACAGCTCGTCAGATAGAAGCTTCCAGACGTGCGATGACTAGATATGTTCAACGCGGAGGAAAAATTTGGATCAGAATTTTTCCTGACAAGCCAATGACGAAAAAAGGTGATGAAACTCCGATGGGTAAGGGAAAAGGTGCGGTTGATCATTTTGTGGCAGTAGTAAAACCAGGAACGATGTTATTTGAAATGGATGGCGTGAAAAGAGAAATTGCAAAAGAGGCGATGCGACTCGCAGCTTATAAATTAAATGTAAAGACTAAATTTGTTGAAAAAGAATAATATGAAAATTAAAGAATTACGAGAAAAAAATATTGAAGAGCTGAAAAAAATGCTTTTGGAAAAACAAGAAAAAGTTAGAAAGCTTAGATTTGATATTGCAGTAAAGCAAGTGAAAAATACTCGAGAACTGAGAGGAGAAAAAAAAGATATTGCTCGAATAAATACTTTAATTAGCGAAAAATAATAAAGAAAATGGAAAATAATTCAAACAACAATAAAATATTAGCGAAAAAGAAAGGGCGAGTTGTGAGTGATAAGGGTAATAAGACCGCTATTGTTGCTGTGGATATATTCAAAACTCATAAAAAATATCAGAAAAAATATAAATCAACCAAAAGATATAAGGCGCATGATGAAGAAAATAAATGCAAGCTTGGCGATATGGTAGAGATAGTGGCTTGCCGACCAATGAGTAAGGATAAGAAATATAAAGTAGTTTAGAAATATATGATACAAGCTCAAACAAAATTAAAGGTAGCTGATAATAGCGGAGCAAAAATGATTCAATGCTTCAAGGTTTTAGGCGGAACAAGAAGACGTTTTGCCAGTATTGGTGACATTATCGTAGCTTCAGTAAAAACTGCTGAGCCTCGCGGAATAGTGAAAAAAGGGGATAAAGTACGAGCCGTGATTGTTAGACAAAGAAAAGAATTTAGAAGAAAAGATGGATCATACATCAGATTTGATGAAAATGCCGCAGTGATTTTGGATAACAAGGAACCAAAAGGAACTAGAATTTTTGGACCGATTGCTAGGGAAATCAGAGACAAGGGATTTAGTAAGATAATTTCTCTCGCACCGGAAGTATTATAAAACACAAAAAGATACAGAATATAACAGAATAACACAGAAAAAATTCCGTGTCGTTCTGTAAGAATTCTGTGTAATTCTGTGATATTATTATGAAGATAAAGAAAAATGATTTAGTAAAAATGCTTGCAGGTAAAGACTCTGGAAAAACCGGGAAGGTTTTGCAGGCGGTTCCTCAAGACGGCAAGGTTGTCGTAGAGGGTTTGAATATAATGAAAAAACATTCTAAACCAAGAAAGCAAGGAGAAAAAGGACAAAGAATTGAAGTGCCAAGAAGAGTTCAGATTTCCAATGTTATGCTGATTTGCCCAAAATGTGCTAAACCTACCAGAATAGGATATAAGATAGTAGCTGGAAAAAAGCAAAGAGTTTGTAAAAAATGCCAAGGAGAAATATAACCATTACGAATTACGAATCAGTACAAATATACGAATGTACGAATAAAATCAAATTAGGAATCTCATTCGTAAATTAGTATATTTGTATAAGATTAGTAATTAGTAAAGAAAAGAACATGATTAGTATTAGAGAAAAATATAGCAAAGAAATAGTGGAAAAAATGAAAAAAGAACTTAATCTTTCCAATGATTTTGAAGTGCCTAAAATAAAAAAAGTCGTGGTCAATATCGGAATAGGAAAATTTTTGAAAGATTCTGCTCAAGTTGAAGATATCGCGAAAACCCTCACCGTTATTACTGGACAAAAACCCCTACCAACTAAAGCAAAAAAATCAATTGCTGGATTCAAGACAAGAGAAGGATTAGAAATTGGGATGAAAGTGACTTTGCGAGGAAAAAGAATGTGGAGTTTTATCGAAAGATTAGTTAAGGCTGCTCTTCCTCGCGTGAAAGATTTCCATGGCTTGAAAACTTCAGCTGTTGACACGAGTGGTAATTTGAATATTGGGATAAAAGAACAATTGATTTTTCCAGAAATTTTGCCGGAACAAGTTAAGAATACTTTCAGCCTAGAAGTGACCGTAGTCACGGATGCACAGGATAGAGCGAAAGGCTTGGCACTGGTTAAATTATTGGGATTCCCAATGGAGATTAAACAATAACAGAAAAACACAGAAGATTACAGAACAATACAGAAAAAATTCCGTGTCGTTCTGTAAGAATTCTGTGTAATTATGTAAGATTAAATTATGGCGAAGAAATCAACCGAAGCAAGAGCCCGCAAAAAACCTAAATTTTCGACGAGAATAGTCAGACGTTGTTGGAAGTGCGGAAGAAAGCATGGGTATATGAGACAATTTGATATATGCCGAATATGTTTTAGAGAGTTGGCTATTACTGGACAAATCCCTGGAGTTAAAAAAGCAAGTTGGTAATTAATTTTATAAATTATGGACAAAATTTCTGAAATGTTAACTAAAATAAGAAATGCTCAGATGGCTGGGCATAAAGAAGTGGCTATAAAACCATCTAAACTTAGAATTGCCTTAGCTGGGATTTTAGAAAAAGAAGGCTTTGTAGAAAAAACTTCTATGGATGCAGAAGGTTTGATAAAGATAATTTTGAAATATTATCAAATTACTCCAACCAGAAAAATTCCTGCTATTAAGGGAATCAAGAAAATTTCTAAATCAGGACAAAGAATCTATATCAAGAACAAAGATATTAAGAATGTTAAGAATAATTACGGCACAGCTATTATCTCTACCTCCAAAGGTGTGATGACGGGAGCAGAGTCAAGAAAGCTTGGATTAGGCGGAGAATATATTTGTGAAGTTTGGTAGTCCTTACAAATTACGAATTAATACGAATGTACGAATTACGAATAATTTAATAAAGCAGTAAAAAAATGAGTAAAATAGGGAAAAAAATAATAGCTATACCGCAAGGAATCGAGATTAAGCTCGATGGTGAAAAATTGGAAGTTAAAGGTCCAAAAGGCACTTTGAATTTGGAAATTAGTCGACAAATTAAAGTGGAAATATCTGACGGAGAAATGAAATTTTCTCGCATCAGAAACACCAAGGAAGCCAATGCTATTTGGGGTCTTACGCGAGCACTAGTGAACAATATGATTGTTGGTGCCAAAGATGGTTTTGAAAAAAAACTAGAACTGCAGGGAGTGGGGTTTCGTATGTCCTTACAAGGAAAAAAATTGGTTATGGCTCTCGGTTTTTCTCATCCAGTTGAAGAGGAAATTCCGGAAGGCTTGACAGTCAAAATTGAAGATAATAATGTTCTTTCAATCTCCGGATCGGATAAGCAAAAAGTAGGACAATTCGCAGCTAATATCAGAGCCCTAAAAAAAGTTGAACCATATAAGGGAAAGGGTTTTAGATATCAAGGAGAAAAAGTTAGAAGAAAAGTTGGTAAAAAAGCCGGCGCCGTAAAGTAGAAATGCTAATATTCGCGAATGGTAAAACGAATGAATGCGAATAATTAATTCGAATACATTAGTATAAACATTAGCGACAATTTGAATTTATGAAAAATAGTAGAAACAATTTAAGATTACATCGAAAAAAGCGAATAAAAGCTAAGATTAAGGGTGACGCGAAAAGACCGCGTTTGGCAGTTTTCAAAAGTCTCACGAGCATATCTGCTCAGGTTATTGATGATGAGAAATCAACTACAATAGTTTCGGCGTATCTCAAAGAAATAAAGCAGGCTAAAAACGATATCGAAGGTGCAAAAAATGTTGGAATTTTGATAGCTAAAAAATGCTTAGAGAAAAAGATTAGTGAAATTGTATACGACAGAAGTGGTTATAAATATCATGGAAAAATAAAGGCGCTAGCGCAGGGAGCTAGGGAAGGTGGACTAAAATTTTAATTTACGAAAAATTTTATGGGTAGAGACAAACGAACAAGAACTAAAAAAGAAAAACCTGAATACGATCAGAAGCTTTTAGATTTGGCTAGGGTGACGCGTGTGGTTAAGGGCGGAAGAAGATTTCGTTTTCGCGCTACCTTAGTTATTGGTAATCGAAAAGGAAAAGTAGGTGTGGGCGTTGGCAAAGGAGCAGATGTGACAGATGCAATCAAGAAAGCTTTTGATGACGGTAAGAAAAATATGATCAATGTTGATGTCAAAAAAAACACCATCCCGCATGATATGTTTATAAAATCAGGCAGTGCTAAAATTATGCTCAAACCTGCTCCAGAAGGACGAGGAATTGTGGCGGGTGGAGCGGTGCGCGCTGTTGTTGATTTGGCTGGAATCAAAGACATCGTTTCGAAATCATTGGGAACGGCCAACAAATTAAATGTAGCTAGAGCCACTATCGAAGCTTTGAGAACATTTCAAGATTCGAAAAAAAGAGGCGAAAGAGCCAAATAAAATAAACAGAAAGATACAGAAAACGACAGAGCAACACAGAAAAAAATCCGTGTCATTCTGTAAAATTCTGTATAATTTTGTGAACTAATATGCAAGTTAATACTCTAAAACTTAATAGCAAAAAGAAGAAAAGAAAGACTATTGGACGAGGTGGAAAAAAAGGCACCTATTGTGGCAAGGGTAATAAGGGGCAAAAAGCGCGAAGTGGAGCGCATGTCGATCCTTTATTTGAAGGTGGACGTTCAACACTTATCGATCACATGAAAAAGAAAAAAGGATTTAAATCAAGAGAAGCTAAAAAAACAGTGTTGTCTTTGGAGCAAATTGAAAAGATGTTTAAGGATGGCGAAACTGTGAATGTTGAATCTTTAGTCAAAACAAAATTACTCGGCAAAGTTGTGAAGCGGGAAAAAATCAAAATTCTTGGTGCAAGTAAGCTCTCTAAAAAACTTTCTTTTAGTAATGACATTCTTCTATCAAAATCAGCCAAAGAGGCAATTGAAAAAGTCGGTGGAAAAGTAATCAATGATCAAGGAACAAAAGACAAGGAGCAATAAAAAAAAAGTATAGTTTTTATTGTTCATTGTTCACTGGTCATTGTTCGTTGAACTTATGTTTCAAAAAATAATTCAAATCTTCAAAGTCAAAGAACTCAGAAACAAGATATTTTTTATCTTGGCGCTTTTGGTGATTTTTCGCCTAGCTGCTAACATCCCTATTCCCGGAATTGATCAAGAGCGTCTCAAGATGTTTTTTGAAGGTAATCAATTTTTTGGACTACTTAATCTTTTCTCCGGCGGAGGACTGTCGAGCATTTCTATTGTGATGCTTGGAGTCGGACCATACATTACTTCTTCAATTATCATGCAACTTATGACTATGATTATTCCAAGACTGGAACAAATCTACAAAGAAGAAGGCGAAGCTGGGAGAGAAAAATTCAATCAGTGGACCAGATGGATTGCGGTGCCACTGGCAGCTTTGCAAACAATTGGTATGATTTCTCTTTTTCGTTCTCAGCAGATTATGGCGCCAAGTGGAGCGTATGGATTGTTTTCTATTGTGATTGTGGCTACGGCCGGAACAATTTTTTTGATGTGGCTAGGGGAATTGATCACTGAAAAAAAGATTGGCAACGGAGTATCACTTTTGATTTTTGCCGGAATAGTTTCCAGTTTACCTTCAGCAATTTCACGCATTGTATCCACTTGGGATTCAACTCAATTTTTCGCCTATGTTTTTCTACTAGTCGTTGTAATTGGCGCAGTCGGTGCGGTAGTTTTTATGACAGAAGGACAAAGAAATATTCCAATTGCTTATGCGAAGAGAATTCGGGGAAACAAGATGTTTGGTGGAACTAATACTCACTTGCCACTGCGCATCAATCAAGCAGGTGTGATTCCAATTATCTTTGCAATGTCTATTATGCTTTTCCCAGGGATGATTGCTAATTTTTTGGCTAGTTCATCTAATGGTACGGTGGCTAGCGTAGCACGAGCAGTGGGAAGTTTTTTTCAAAATCAATTTTTCTATGGTTCACTATATTTCCTTTTGGTGGTGGCCTTTACCTATTTTTATACAGCTGTAGTTTTTGATCCAAACAAGATTGCAGAAAATTTGCAAAAACAAGGGGGGTACATCCCCGGAATTCGTCCGGGTAAAAACACTTCGGAATATCTTTTTAGAATTATGAATCGCGTGACGCTCACTGGTGCAACATTTCTTGGTCTTATCGCAGTTCTTCCTTTCATCGTTCAAGGTTTTACTAAAATCGGTTCTATCTCAATCGGTGGTACCGGACTTTTAATTGTGGTTTCAGTGGTCATCGAGCTTATCCAACAAATTGAAGGACAATTAGTGATGAGGGATTATGAAGGTTTCTAAGACTCGCGAATAGCAACTAATAAAAAACGAATTTACACGAATATTAAAGCATTACTATGAATTTAGTAATTTTGGGTCCGCAAGGATCTGGCAAGGGAACGCAAGCGTCCAAGTTAGCACAAAAATTTGATCTAGAACATATTGATATGGGAAAGTTTTTGCGTGAAGTGGCGAAGCTTGATACACCATTAGGAAAGCAAATTCATGAAATTATTAATATTAAAAAAGAATTAGTTAGTGATAGAATTTTGCGCGAAGTGATTCATTTAAAGATTATGGGACTTCCACGCGAACGCGGAGTTGTTTTTGATGGGGTACCAAGAAATATTGAACAACTTAATTATTTTGAAGAAGTAATTAAGGAATCTGGAAGAAAGATTGATAAAGCAATTCTAATCAAGCTTTCTGAAGAAGAATCACTTAAGAGAATTTCCAAAAGAAGAATTTGTGAAAAATGCAAAAAAGTTTTTATTCTGGGCAAAGATATTCAAAATGAAGACGAAAAATGTAATATATGTGAGGGAAAAATAATTCAACGGATTGATGATACCAAGGAAGGCGTGATGAAAAGATTAAAAATCTTTGAAAAGGAAACAATGCCGATGAGTGAATATTATAAAAAACAAGGCAAGTTTATCGAAATTGATGGGGATAAGGAAATTGAAAAAGTGTTTGAAAGCATTCTTAAAGAGCTCTAAGATTTAAAGTAAGATTGTATTTTTACGAATTACGAATTTTGTACGAATATACTAATAATTTTTTATAAATTAGTATATTAGTATTTGATTAGTAATTAGTAAAGAACTCTATGATAGTGATAAAAAACGAAAATGAAATAGCATCGATGCGTCGGGGAGGAAAAATACTGGCGATGATTATGAGTGAAATTGGAAAAATGATTGCTTCGGGCGTAAATACACAGGAGTTAGACAAGCTGGCCGAAAGGCTTGTTTTTGATAATGGAGGAACACCGGCTTTCAAAGGTTATGGTGACAAAACTAATCCCTATCCCGCCACAATCTGCGCTTCGATTAACAATGAAATTGTGCACGCTATTCCAAGTGTGGAAAAAATAATAAAAGAGGGGGATTTGGTGAAAATTGATATCGGAATGGAATTTGAAGGGATGATCACTGATATGGCGCGGACTTTTTCAGTTGGCGCGATGAGTCCCGAGGCGCACAAAATTTTGAATGTGACCAGAGAAGCATTGAATCAAGGAATTGCCAAAATTAAGGCGGGGGCAAAACTGAGTGAATATTCTATTGCAGTGGAAAGTTATGCCCGCTCATACGGATTTTCAGTTATTCGCGATCTTGTCGGACACGGCGTGGGAAAAATTTTGCATGAAGATCCAATTGTGCCCAACTATCACTGGAGTGCCAAGGATATAATTTTGAAAGAAGGTATGACACTGGCACTTGAGCCAATGATAAATGTCGGAACGCATAAAATAAAATTAGGAAGCGACGGCTGGACATATCTGACGGATGACGAAAAACTTTCTGCGCATTTCGAAGATACGGTTTTAGTGAAAAAAGGTGGGTGTGAGATTTTGACAAGGTAGTTTATTTTTTCCACCTCTCCCTTAGGGAGAGGTCGACGATGTACTCATCGTCGGGAGAGGGAAGAGGTTAAATAAAAAGAATAAAATAAAATTATTGAATAATTTTTGCAAGTTCGTTCCCTCTCTGTCGCGAGTACGCGACATCCCTGCCTACCGGCAGGCAGGTCTCCCAGAGGGAGAGAGGGAATAATAAAAGAAGTTTTTTGAAATAAAAAAAACGGAGTGTGGTCTAAGACGCTAGACGTACACTCCGGGGCAGGAAAGGCTTGGTCGCTCTTAAGCAAAGAGCGGATTACCTTTCCTTCGGTTTCTTCGATTGGGTCTCGGTTTTTCACTTACAAAATTCTGGAGCAAGTGATTGAACTTCCGAGACTCCAAATCCTCGATTTTTTGGCGGGCGGAGAAATAAATCCCAGCGCCGATGGTCGACCCCACCAGAACAAAGGCCATCAGCGAAAAGAATTTTTTGGCATCATACAGACGATAAAAATCGATGCCATTGTTAAAAAGAAAACGAAGTCCTGTGTCGTGAAGATGACACAGAAAAACGATAACAGTGGCCAGAATAATTAACTGACCGACGGTAGCCATTTTCTTGAGACTTTTTTCGTTCATTTTTCTCTCCTAATAGTGTAGGGTTTAAATGAATTTATATTTTTGGTCACTAAGTTTCTAGCGACCAGTGAGTGGTAAGAACTAATTTAATTACTAACTTTTAATTATAACTCTAAAACAATGAATTGTCAAGCGCAAAAACCTAATATCCCTCAAATAAGCCATATCCTCGGCATCGACTATGGGAAATCTAAGGTCGGTTTGGCGTTGGCGGACTCGGAGACCAGAATTGCTTTCGTTTATACTACACTTCCAAATGACAAAAATTTTCTGGATAATCTAGTCAAAATAATCGAAAAAGAAAGCGTTGGGAAAATTATAATTGGGATTCCCACTTATGTCAATTCAGAAAATATTGAGATAGAAAAACTAAAGACAGATATTTTGAGAGTTTTGCCGGAGATTTCAATTGAATACCATAATGAAATGTTTTCCACGAAAATAGCGCAGGCAAATTTGGTGGAAAAAGGAATGAAAAATGTGGGCAAATTTGATGACAGCGAATCAGCTAAGATAATTTTGCAAAGCTGGTTGGATAAAGAGTAATTTTGTGATACAATATGAATATAAAATAATCATTAACCTCGAAAGAAATGGAACAAAAACCCTTCATATCAGTGATCATCCCAACTTATAACGAAGCGCCAAAAGAAAAAGAAATGGGAGCACATTTGAAATCCATCAGGGACTATTTTGAAAGAATAGACGAAACTTATGAAGTGGTGATTGTGCTCGACGGTCCGACGGATAACACTCCGGAAATTGTCAAAGAAAAAATAAAAGACAAACCAAATTTTTGGGTAATAGATCGAAAAGAAAACAAAGGTAAGGGATATAGCATTCGTGAAGGATTTGTTGCGGCACGGGGTGAGTGGCGACTTTGGACTGATATGGATGGTGCTACACCGATTGATAATTTAGACAAGTTTATTCCAGAATTCAAAAAAGCTGATGTGGTGATTGGATCTCGCGATCTAAAAACTTCTAACATCGAAAAACATCAGCCGAAATGGAAAGAGTGGCTAGGAAATGCGGGGAATATTTTGATTCAAGTTATGCTGGGTCTTCGTGGGATTTATGATACGCAATGCGGATTCAAGGCTTTTAGTGAAGAAGTGGTGAAAGAAGTTTTTCCTCGTACGAAAGTGGATCGCTGGGGAATCGATTTTGAAATTTTGATGATTGCGAAAAAACTTGGATATCGGATTTCTGAAGTGCCAGTAGTTTGGTTGGATATGGGATACAGCTTGGTTGGAATGAAAGGATATTTCATCACGCTTCGAGAATTATTCAAAGTTTGGTGGAATAATGTGCGAGGAGTATACCAACTCAAAAAAAAGATGAGTGAAATTGAAAAATAAAATAAAAATTTAAAACAAAGTGAACAAGGAGGATAAAAATAAAAATAGTGAACTTAGGCAGGATTTGGTGACGGGGGATTGGGTGGTAGTTTCCAAAATTCGCGCGCGTCGTCCGGATGAGTTTGCTAAAAAAGAACAAGATTTAACGCAGGATAATCCTAGTGAATGTTTGTTTTGCGATCCGGAAAAATCTGGGCAAGAAAAAGATGTTCTGATCTATAACACGACAGATGGTGATTGGAGTCTGCGAGTTTTTCCCAATAAATTTCCAGCTTTTTCTCGGCCGAGTGGCGGACAAATGAAACACAAGGAAGAAGGGCCATATTTTTGGATGGATAGCGTCGGGTATCATGAAGTGATTGTGACTCGTGATCATTGGAATCACATTGGCAAAATGGAACCTCTTTTGGTGGCAGAAATTTTGGATGCCTATCAGTCTCGATATATTGATTTGATGAATAAGAAATCTGTGAGCTATATTGATATTTTTCACAATCACGGTGTATCAGCTGGCGCATCAATTCCTCATCCGCATTCTCAACTCATGGCTATTCCTGTGATCTCACCGTATGTCAAAAGTGAATTGGATGGCGCCGAAGAATATCACAAACAAAATAAACACTGCGTTTATTGCGCAATGGTCGAATGGGAAATGGAACAGAAAAAAAGAATAGTTTTTGAAAACGATGATTTTTTGCTGTTTTGTCCTTTTGCCTCGCGGGCTAATTTTGAAATGTGGCTCATTCCCAAAAAACACAAACCATACTTTGAAAGAATAACACAGACAGAAAAAATTTCGGCTGGGGTTGCCCTTCATGAGGCAATCAAGAGACTGAGTGAAAAACTCAACAACCCTGATTTTAATTTCTATATCCACACTTCGCCGTGCGATGGAAAAGATTATCCGCATTTCCATTGGCACATTGAGATTTTGCCAAAAACAAATATCTGGGCGGGGTTTGAAATTTCAACGGGAGTGGAGATAATTACAATTAGTCCAGAAGACGCAGCGCAGTATTTAAAAAATTAATAAATCAGAATTACTTTTATGCTAATTATAGATTTTATACTCAATATTGATGTTCATTTAGGAGAAATTATCGCCAATTATGGCAGAATGACTTATGCCATTTTATTTCTAATTATTTTTGCAGAAACCGGATTTGTTTTTACGCCGTTTCTTCCCGGAGATTCATTGCTTTTTGCTGCTGGGATGTTTTCTGCGACCGGTTCGTTCAATGTTATTTTTTTGGCGCTGCTTCTTTGGACGGCTGCTTTTTTGGGAGATAATATAAACTACTGGATAGGTTATTATTTTGGACAAAAAATAGTGAATAATAAATATGTACCAGTCAATCAAAAGCACATAGATAGCACTCAAGAATTCTATAGTCGCCACGGCGGAAAAACTATTTTTCTAGCTCGTTTTATGCCAATTATAAGAACTTTTGCACCATTTGTAGCAGGGATTGGAAAAATGCATTATCGCAAATTTATTTCCTATAGCATTCTTGGTGGTTTTACTTGGGTAGGACTTTTTGTTTTTGCAGGATATTTTTTCGGGAATATTCCAATAATAAGAGATAATTTTTCCATAGTCATTATGGGAATAATTGCAATTTCAGTTTTCCCAGGAATATTCAAACTAATCAAAAGTAAACTAAAAAAGAAACAATTATAAAATATGAGCAAGCTAATTATAGGAAATTTAAAGATGAATATTTTGTCTCCTGCCCAGCAGGAGCAATATTTGAGTTTATTCAAAAAAGAATTGACTGGCAAAAAGATAAATAATTGCGAACTCATTCTTTGTCCGCCTACCATTCATTTGCCGGGATTCCAAAAAGCTAAGATAAAAAAAATAATTCTCGGAGCGCAAAATATGTTCTGGGAAGAAAAGGGTTCTTATACCGGAGAAATTTCGCCAACAATGCTCAAAAATTTTGGCTGTGCTTATGTAATATTAGGGCACAGCGAAAGAAGAAGGTATTTTTGCGAACGGGACGAAGAAGTAAATCTAAAAGTTATTTCAGCTCTCAAAAATGGCCTGAAGCCAGTCCTTTGTGTGGGAGAAGATGGAGAACAAAAAAAAGAAGGATCAAGAGTTGTTTTGCAACAGTTGGAAAATTGTCTAGCGGATATTAGTCGAGGAAAAATTGAAAATGTGGTTATCTGCTATGAGCCAGTGTGGGCGATAAGCTCGAACAATCCAGATCATTTGCCTTCGGCTAATGAAATAATGAGCGCTAAGCTTTTGATTAGAAAATTTTTGGTAGGAAAATATGGAGTCAAGTTTGCCGAAAAAGTGAAGATAATTTATGGCGGTTCAGTTTCGGCAAATATCGTCAAAGAAGTTTGTTTGGATCCGGGAATGGATGGAGTCTTGATTGGTAGGGAAAGTCTGGTGCCACATGAGTTTGTTAAGATAGCTAAATTAATAACGGAATAACGCAGAATAAATACAGAACAACACAGAAAATTCTGTGTCATTCTGAAAATTTCTGTGTAATTTTGTGAAGTTATATGATTACATCAGTCAAAGAAATTCTAACCAAAGCCAGAGAAGGGGGATATGCCGTGGGAGCATTTAATACGGTTAATTTAGAAACTACCCGAGCGATTGTGGATGCCGCCAAGGAAATGCGTTCACCGGTGATCATTCAAATCACAGAGAGGACGATGGAATATGCCGGAGGGCGGATGATTTATAATATCGTGAAAAATGATGTAGAGTTTTATGCGCCGGAAATTCCCGTAGGGATTCATTTAGATCACGGAAAAAGTTTTGAAGCTACCGAGCGTTGCACGGAAATTGGTTTTGGTTCGGTGATGTATGATGGCTCAAGAGCAAAATTTGAAGATAATATAAGAAACACGAAAAAGGTGGTAGATTCTTGTCATGGAAAAGGCGTAGATGTTCAAGGAGAATTAGGTAGTGTTCTCTATATTGGAGAAACTGAAGGAGGAGAAATCAATTGGGACGATTTTATGACTGATCCACAAAAAGCGGCTGAATTCGTAAAAAGTACCGGAGTAGATGCATTGGCAGTAGCCATTGGCAATTCGCATGGCTTTCTCAAGGAAAGACCAACTCCAGATTTTGAAAGATTGAAAAAAATAAATGAGCTTTGTAATATCCCGCTGATCTTGCATGGTGCGTCGGATTGGGAAAATGGAAAAGTTGTCGAAGCTATTAAAAACGGCATATCTTGTTTTAATGTTGATACTGCAATTCGCGTGGCATTTGTTAGTAGCCTAATCAATTCCCTAAAGGGAGGAAGTACTAATTTTGATGTCAGAAAGATTTTAGAAGCAGCCAGAGAATCAGTCAAGGAAACAGTGAAACAAAAGATAAAATATTTCGGAAGTGAGGGTAAGGCCTAATCACTAATTTACACTAATATAACACCAATTTTCACGAATGATTAAGAAAACAATACAGAATATAATTTTAGAGTTTGAACCTGAGGCTAAGAATATTTTACCGGCGCTGAAAAAAATTAGCGCCGTTTTTGGTTATGTGAGCGAAGAAGACGCTAAAATAATGGCGGAATATTTTGGCGTTTCCGAAAGTAAGATTTTTGAAACTGCCAGTTTTTATGATGAAATTAAAACTGAAAAACAGCCGGATATTTTAGTTCAAATTTGCAATTCAGCTAATTGTACAGTGAATAATTCTTTTTCAATAATTTCTGAGGTTGAAAATTTGTTGAAAATAAAATCGGGAAGATCTGTCAGTTTGAAATTTAAATTGGAGGAAATTAGCTGTCTTGGTCGTTGCGCTGACGGTCCGGTGATGGTGGTAAATGGAAAAATTTATGAGCGAGTGACAAAGAGTTCATTGCATAGCATTTTAGAAGAATATTTGTAAAATTTTGTGAAAGATATAAAAATCATAACTGAACACTGGGGCAAAATAAATCCTTTGAAAATAGAGGACTATATTAATGCTGGAGGATACACGGCCTTGGAAAAATTTGTTTTTAAAATGAATCCAGAAAAGGCAATTGAAGAGATTAAAAATTCTGGACTTCGCGGGCGCGGGGGCGCGGGCTTTTCAACGGGGGATAAATTAGGAATGGTAGCTAATCAAAAAGAAAAAAAGTATTTCATTTGCAATCTGGAAGAATCAGAACCAGGGACGTACAAAGATAGATTGATAGTGGATAATAATCCGCATCTTCTTTTGGAAGGCATAATAATTTCCGCGCTTATTGTGGGTGCTCAAAAAGCCTATATCTACATCAATGGGAATTATGAAAAGCAAAAAGAAATTTTGGAAAAAGCTTTGGCGCAGTCACGAGAAAAAAAATATTGGGGAGAAAATATTCTAGGCTCAGCTTACAATTTGGAAATAGAAATTTTTTCTGGCGCTGGTGCATATATTTGCGGAGAAGAGACGGCACTCATCAATTCCATTGAGGGCAATCGCGGAGAGCCAAAAATTCGTCCACCATTCCCAACTGAGATGGGACTTTTTGGCAAGCCGACAGTGGTGGATAATGCGGAAACAATAGCTAACATTCCGTGGATAATTTCCAATGGCGGAAAGAAATATTCGGCCATTGGCTCAAAAAATTCTCCGGGGACAAAAATATTTTTGCTAAACGGCGCTGTGGAAAAACCAGGGACTTATGAAGCACCAACGGGAATAACTGTTAAAAAGTTAATTGATGAATATGCTGGTGGAATAAAAAGAGGCAAAGAATTTTGGTTTGTCCAAATCGGTGGCGCTTGTGGAAAACTTCTACTAGAAAAAGAATTAAAAGCTAAAATGGAATTTGGCAAGGAATGCGAATGTCCACTTGGCTCCGGATCAATTTTGGTGGTGGATAAAGGTGTTAACATTTATGATTTGCTAATTTCTTGGACGGATTTTTTTCGGCGAGAATCTTGTGGAAAATGCGTACCGTGTCGAGAGGGGACTTTTCGGCTTTGGGAAATTGCCAAAAGATTTCGTGATGGTGAAATTTCTGCTCGCGACAAAGAAGCGATTCAAGATATTTTATGGACACTGGACAACACGACTTTTTGCCCATTGGGAAAATTCGCTGGGACGGCGTTTCGGGATGTAGTGGAAAAGTTGAAAATATTGTAATTTTATTTTTTAAAAAATTAACTCAAAGTCTAATTTTATAACTAAAAATTTCCCTCAATCAACGGCTGAAATGGAAATTTTTAGATAAAATTAAACTTTTCAAACAAGAATTTTTAAAAAAATAAAAATACAATATTTAAGTAAAAGAGAAAAATATGCAAATAAAAATCAACGGGGAAAAATACGAGGCAAAATCAGGCGAAGCAATATTTGCGGTTTGCAAAAAAAATGGGATAAAAGTTCCGACTTTGTGTTCGACGAAAAAATTTCAAGAAGGAGTTTGTCGAATTTGTGTTGTTGAGATAGGTGGAAGATTGGTGACTTCTTGTAATACAAAAGTTTGCGAAGGAATGGAAATAATCACTGAAAACGAAAAAATAGAAAAAACACGGCGGATTAATTTGGAACTGCTGTGGGCGGATCACGCTGGAAAATGCGCAACTTGCAAAAAAAATCAAATGTGTGAATTGCAAAATTTGGCGTTGGAATATAAGATTGAAAATTTTCATTTTATTCCGAGAAAGGGTGAGATAACAGGCGCAGAAGAATTGGATTTAATCAAAGATAATTGGTCGCGTGTAGTGGTGGAAAATGAAAATCCTTGCATATCCAGAAACAGCGAGCTTTGCATTGAATGTCGAAGATGCATCAATGTTTGTCCAGAGAAAAAATTTGGCTTTAACTATCGTGGTAATTCTGTGGTAGTTGGAACGCCCTATGAAAAAGTTTTAGATTGCAGTTTTTGCGGAAAATGTGCAGAGGCTTGTCCAACGGGAGCGCTCACTGATCAAAATAATTATCAAAAAATTGTGGAAGATCTGGATAATCTCGAAAAATTTTCCGTGGCAGTTTTGGATCTTGGGATAGAAGAAAAAATATTAAAGGTGATGGGAAAAATAAGCCCAGAGAAAGATTTGAATAAATTGCTAATTAATTTAGGTTTTGAGAAAATTGTAAAATTAGGAAAAGAAAATTTGAAAATTGAATTTGTGAAAAAGATTAAAGATGAATACTCTAGAACCAAAAAAATAAATCAGCAAGACATTGTAATATTTTTCATTTCTTCAAGAGTTTATGAAAAAGCAAAGAAAGATAAGAATTTGGACTATGTGATTAGTGAAAGAGAAGTAGCGAGATTGGTGAGGGATGAGGAGAAGATAAGGGAGGGGAAGATTCGATTATAGGAAACCCCGCACCAGTTCCAATAAAGATTGATATAATATTTAGTTTAGTGTGCGTGGTCGCCTAACGGCTTTAATAATATAATAATATTAAGATAGTTCTGCGAACTGGTGCAGGGGTGCTCAATTTTGTAGCTACTCGCTCTGCTCGCAGACAAAATTGGCATGTGTCTCGCAATCCCAGGAAAAATTATAAAAATAAAAAATCAACTGGCGATAGTTGATTTTCAAGGCGTCAAAAAAGAGATAAATATCAGTATTGTGGATGTTAAGGTTGGTGATTATGTGATGGTGCATGCTGGTTTTGCGATTGAGAAGATGGAGAAAGAGAATGTGAAAGAAATTAACGCTTACTTAAAAAATGGAATCTAAGAAAATCATAAAAAATATTTGGGAGAAAGCACAAAAAATAAATCGACCACTTCGATTTATGGAACTTTGCGGGACACACAGTGAGGCAATCGCAAAGCACGGGATAAAAAATATTTTACCAAAAAATATAAAACTCATCACAGGTCCTGGTTGTCCGGTTTGCGTCACCGATCAAAGTGAAATTGATATTGTCACGGGACTAGCGCTTGCTGGAATTCCAATTGCTTGCTATGGAGACGCAACAAATATTCCTGGAAGTTTGGGTAGTTTGGAAAATGCCAGGCAAAAGGGTGCGCAAGTCCACATCGTTTATGACGTAATCGAAGCGTTAGAACTTTCCAGAAAAATTCCCAATCTAGTTTTTTGGGGAATTGGTTTTGAAACGACAACCGTGATGACAGCTTGGGGGATTCAGGAAGGGCTTGCAGTTTTTTCCTCGCACAAACTTTTTCCACCAGCCATGGAAGCCTTAATGGCTAATAACAAAATTAGAGTTGATGGATTTATTAATCCAGGCCATGTGAGTGCAATTATCGGAGCAGAAGTTTATGAAAAATTCAAAATCCCACAAGTGATTGCTGGCTTTGGCGCAGAGGACGTTCTTCTGGCGATTGAAATGCTTTTGGATCAAATAATTTCTGGAGAAAAAAAAGTGGAAAATGAATATACAAGACTAGTGAAAAAGGAAGGTAATCAAAAAGCACAAAAAATAATTTCTGAAATTTTCGAAATCAGAAATGCTTCTTGGCGGGGCTTGGGAGAAATTGAAAAATCAGGATTGAAAATTCGAAAAAAATATCAGCATCTTGACGCTGAATTTATCCACCGAGATTTGATTGCGAAAATAAAAAAAGAAATTAAACCAAGGAAAAGCATTTGTCGTTGCGGAGAAGTCTTGCAAGGACTGATCGAATCGAAGCAGTGTAAATTATTTGGAAAATCTTGTACACCGGACAATCCGCAAGGCGCTTGCATGGTTTCGAGGGAAGGGTCATGTAATATTAATTTTCGTTTCACCGAATAATACTATGAAAAATAATAAAATCATCGAGCTTGAAATGGGCGGAGGAGGAAAAAAATCCGAAGAACTTATTGGAAACATAAGAAAGATTTTGAGTGTGAAAGGAAAATGGAAAAACACTAAGGATGATGGGGCGGTTTTTGACTTGAGTAGAGACGCAACATGTTGCGTCTCTACAGAGCGCAATAAATTGGTTTTTACCACAGATGCTTTTATTGTTGACCCATTGTTTTTCCCCGGAGGAGACATTGGAAAAATTGCGATCTGTGGAACGATAAATGATCTTTCAGTTATGGGTGCTAAGCCAATTGGAATTTCACTGAGTCTTGTGATTGAAGAAGGTTTTTTGCAAAGTGATTTAGAAAAAATAATTCAGTCTATAAATAAAATATCGAAAGAAGCAGGAATTCCGATTGTGACGGGGGACACAAAGGTTACCGAAAAAGGCAAGATCGACAAAATCGAAATTACCACTTCCGGAGTGGGATTAGCCAAAGAAATAATTTCCAATGATGGTGCCAAAGTCGGCGATGACATAATTGTTTCTGGAGATTTGGGCGAGCATGCCGTGGCGCTTTTAGCCAAGAGATTTAATTATCAAACAAAAATAAAAAGCGATTGCCAACCGCTCATTGCCGAAATTCAAAGTGTGGCTAAATATCTCACTTCATGCAAAGATCCAACTAGAGGAGGAATGGCAGCAGTGCTAAACGAGATGGCTGAAAAATCCAAAACTAAATTTGTTTTGGAAGAAAAAGATTTGCCGTACAAAAAAGAAACCGTGGCGATTTCAGAACTTCTTGGCATTGATGTTTTTTCTTTTCCGTCAGAAGGAAGGTTTGTGGCAACAGTGGCGAAAAAAGATTCTCAAAAAGTAATTGGAATTTTGAAAAAATATAATAAATCTGCTAGAATAATTGGAGAAGTACAAAAGGGCAAAGAAGTTTGGCTCAAAACCAAAATTGGCGCTGTCAAAAAAATTGAAGTGCCGAGAGGGAAACTGATTCCAAGAATTTGCTAAGATAATTGTTCTTTAAAAACAAAATAAAACCTATTTTGCCACAACCTAAAAAGTGTCTTTGATAATCTCAAAGATTTTTTTTGTGCTGTGGCAAAATTTAAAAGTTGATATTAACCTAAGGCTGGAACTAAATTTGGAGGAAATTGAGTAACTATGGAAATCACAGGTCAACAAGCTCACGCGGTGGCGTCTTTTTTTCGAAATAATATTGATTGGGTTTTTCTATCTAACAATTTTAATTTAAGTCAGATGGTGGCTTTAATTGAGAGAAATGGAGATTGCGTTGGTGATTTATTTACAGAAGTAATAATAAACACTAATTTTGAAGATATTGATAAATCCAGAAAAAAGACCAAAGGAATTATAAGTGAAGCAGAACTTAAAAAAACCTTTAGGATTTCATGGCTATTGGATGAAAATATCAAATGGTCATTAATCAATTTCGAAGAACATAAAATTCAAAAAAGGATTATTGGAAATCCATTTGGCGTCGGTCAGAAGGGTACGGATTTTCTTATAAATCTTATGACCGATTCTGAATTGGAATTAGTTTAATTCCGATTTATAGTATATGGTTATTATTTTTCCAAAAAGGTGGCAAACTCGCCACAAAAGCCTACCGGATTGGGCAAATATGATCCGGAGCCTCTGCGAAATCGTATCGTATGGGGCTTTTATTTTCCCAAAAGATAATAAACGATTTGCCCAAAAGAAAGTCCGGCGTCGCCACGGGGAATTATCTTGGAAGCATAAGCACCTTTGGAAATAAAATAATTTGAAATTATTTTATTATTAGCAATGCCACCAGAAATGAAAATATTATCATACTGAGCATAGGCAGGTTCAGGCATCTTGCCTAAACCTTTTATTTCTGGCAAAATCTTATTTGAATTTTTAAATTTAAGTTTATCAGAACTTTGCGGTTCAATCGGGACGATTGAACCTGCATTATTATAGCATTTTAGTTTTATTATTTCATATAACCCTTCGGCGATATAGATCTGAGCTGTGGTGGCAAGTCTCTTCTTGTCTTTGTTAATATTTTTTATTAAATATTTAAAAAGGGGCGTGGTTAAAAGAATGTATTTTTTTTCTTTTTTATCAAAAATTATTTTCGGTTTTAAATCGGAATACGGAGTATCTGAATTTTTTTCGAGTTTATCGATAGGTTCGTGTTTATATTTTCTAACATTCCCACAAAAACCTAATAAAAGCGAAATGGCGTCTAAAACTCTTCCAGTGCTGGAAGTTTCTAGGCAGTTGAAATTTTGTTGAAGCTGATTATATATAAGTTCAAATTCGTTTTTGGTATAATATTTTTTGATGAAAGGATATATTTCTTTGTTACTTAACAGTTTACTTAACACTCCAATTAACATTCTGGCTGGCTCTCGCACGGCTAAATCCCCACTAACCATAACCTGATTTTCCAAATGCCCAATTCGTTTTACGCTTGCTACTTTATTCTTTCTACTTTCTACTTTAAAAGCTTCTCCTCCCCAAATTTTTTCATCTACTCCAAAACCAGTGCCATCCATAGCGATGCAATAAAAAGTAGGAGGTAGTAAGTAGGAAGTATTATGCAAAATTTTGTCTCCAACAGCAGAAAATATGTGGGCGTGGTGATGTTGGACTTGAACAAATTTAGCGCTAGATTTTTTGGCGAGTTCTTCTCCCCAAAGAGTAGTTTTGTATAGTGGATGAAGATCGGTTAGAATAATTTGCGGTTTGATTTTATTATCCTTCAAATATTTCAAAACGGATGCTTGATATTTTATCCAATTAGCTTCTTCTAAAAGATCCCCAAAATCATCCGAGGAAAATATTCTTCCATCACGAAAAACCGAAAAATTCCCAGCCGATTCAGCGCCGAGAGCCAAAATTGAGACATTTCTTCTGTGGTTTAGAGAAATTGTTTGCATATATATGATTTCAGTATATAATATTATTAGGATAAAATAAACAATAAAAACAAAATAATAAATGAATATATTTTCTGTATATAATAATCCAATCCCTTCCATGGCTATAATAGTAATAGCTATGCTGGGTTATTTATTGTTTAGATTTTCAAAAAACAAATCAGTTAAAATTTTCACCGCTACACCTGTTATAAACAGTTTCTCAAAAGACATCACTGATTTAGCTAGAAAAAACCAGCTTGACCCGGTCATCGGCCGAGAAAAAGAAATAAATCATCTTATTATGGTTTTGAGTCGCAGGACTAAAAACAATGCTGTGCTGATTGGAGACGCTGGTGTTGGAAAAACTGCGATTGTAGAAGGTTTGGCGCATAATGTTTCGCAGAAAAATGTTCCCGCAAGTCTTTTCGGCAAAAGAGTTTTGATGCTTGATCTTAATGCTCTTTTGGCTGGAACGAAATATCGGGGTGAATTTGAAGAAAGAGTGAGGAAGCTCACCAATGAAATATCTAACTCAAAAAGAAAAATCATTCTCTTTATTGATGAAATTCACAATCTCATTCAGGCCGAAAGTTCTGGCGAGTCAGTTTCAGTGGGAGATATTTTTAAGCCAGCAATGGCTAGAGGAGAATTGCAAATAATCGGTGCTACGACCAAAGAAGAATATGACCAATATTTTCATACAGACCTAGCTTTCAAAAGAAGAATGCAACCAATTTTTGTGAAAGAGCCGAGCAAAAAAGATACCTTTGAAATACTTAAGGGCATAAAATCAAAATATGAATCTTTTCATAATGTTAGAATTTCAGAAAAAGTCATCAGGGCTTGCATAGAACAATCAGAAAAAATGTTGCCTGGACGATCCTTTCCGGATAAGGCGATAGATTTAATGGACGAAGCATCTAGCAAAGCTAGAATGGGATGTATCAACAATAAATCGAAAAAATGTAAAATTATTCCAGAAGTGAAAATAACAGATGTAGCTCAAATTGCCAGAGAATATCGAGAGGTGAAAAGATAGCTTGGGGATAACTTTTTGGTAAAGTATGGTATAATTAATTTAGTTGGAAGTAAGTAAAAATATTTAATTTTAAAAAAAATGAAAAAAACAATAACAAAGACAAAAACAAAAATCAAGACTGGCACTATAGTGGCGGTGGCTATTGCAGTGATTAGTGTTGGGGGAATACTGGCAATGGGCGCGATGAAAATAGCTAAAAATAAAACAAATAATTTAAAAACAGAAAAATGTCAAAATTATTGGTGGCATAATAGTCAAAGCACTGAGTGTTTGCATAATAAATTTTGTGGAAAATATCAATATGAAGGTTTGAAAACTTTTGAAGAAAAAAAAGAATGTGAAAAATCTCTGCGAAATAAATGTGGTTTATGTAAACAAGTTGCTTCTTTTCCGCCAGATTGGTGCAAAGACGGGCAAATAATATCAGGAGGAAAAGACAACTGTGGATGCCCAAAAGCGCCAACATGCAAATGTGGTTCATGTCCACAACTTTCTCCGTTACCACCAGATTGGTGTAAAAATGGAAAAATAGTTCCGGGAGAAAAAAATGAATGTGGATGTTTTGGCGCACCGAAATGTATTGTTCCTACAACTACAAATTCAACTACAAATTAATATACGCATAAATATTGTCTAAAATCCTCCATAAGGGGGGATTTTTGATTTGGCGAAAATATGCTATTATAGAGGCATAAATAGTAAAATATTATTATGAAAAAAACAATAAATCCGAAGATTTTTAAGGCCTATGATATTCGCGGACTTTATCCGGAAGAGATCAATGGTGAAACGGCTTATAACATCGGTCGAGCTTTGGTAGCATTTACTAAGGCCAAAAAAATAGCCGTAGGACGTGATATGCGCGTATCTTCACCGGAAATGGAAGAAGCGTTAGTAATGGGTATAACTGATCAAGGAGCAGATGTGGTGAAAATTGGGTTGGCTTCGACGCCTATGACCTATTTTTCTTCTTGGAAGTTAGCGGTGGACGTAGCGGTTATCATTACGGCTTCGCATAATCCAGCTCAGTATAATGGAATGAAGTTTTGCTTCCAAGGTGCGGTGCCAATTGGAGAGGGAAGTGGAATGGAGGAAATAAAAGAACTAGCTGTTAAGGGTGAATTTATTGAAGCCGAAAACAAAGGGAAGGTTTCGGAAAATTTTGAAATAGGGAATCAATATATTGATTATGTGGCGGGATTTTTTAACAAAGATTTTGCTAAGAAAAAGATTGTAGTTGATTTTGGTAATGGTATGGGAGCAGTGGAAAAAGGAGTGTTTGAAAAATTTCCGGAAAATCTGGAAGTTGATTATTTATTCGAAGAATTAGATGGTAACTTTCCCAATCATGAAGCCAACCCTTTGAAAGTGGAAACATTGGAAGTTTTGCAAAAAACAGTTCTGGAAAAAAATGCAGATCTGGGAATTTCCTATGATGGCGATGCAGACCGAGTAGGTTTTGTCGACGAAAAAGGGGAGGCAGTGCCAATGGATTATTTGATTGCCCTTTTAGCCAAGGAGGTTCTCAAAAAAAATCCTGGTGGGCTAGTTCTTATGGATCTTCGTAGTTCTAATGCAGTCAAGGAAGTGATTGAAGAAGCGGGTGGAAAAGTGAATCGTTGCCGGGTGGGACATTCTTTGATCAAAAAACAAATGCGTGCAGAGGGCGCAATTTTTGCTGGTGAACTTTCCGGTCATTATTTTTTCGAAGCTAATTCCAAGGCGGAGATGGCAACATTGGCAGTTTTGATGCTTCTTAATTTAATGAATGAAACTGGCCAAAAAATGTCAGAGCTAGTTCATGATCTCAAAAGATATTTTCACTCTGGAGAAATAAATTCGGAAGTGGAAGACAAGGAAGCTGTGATGAATAAATTAAAAGAAAAATATTCAATCGGAAAACTAGATACGCTAGACGGAATTCGAATTGATTTTCCTGATTGGTGGTTCAGTGTTCGAGCCTCAAACACCGAACCAGTTCTTCGTCTAAATCTTGAAGCTAAGACGAAAGAATTGATGGAAGAGAAAAGAGAGGAAGTGTTGGGGATGATAAGATCCTAAGGCTAAATGATAAATCCAATTTTTTCCTCGCAATCGGACGGACTTTTTTGGATATATATTTATAAACCGGCAGGAAGGTGAGATTTTTCTCTGAGTATTTTCAAGTATTCTATGAATTTTTTATCATATTTAATCTCCCAGGATGATTTATGCCCATCTTCTTTTATTTTATCAATTTTTCTTTCTAATCTATTATCCCCTTTATCAATTTCATATGGACTTATGAAGAAATTGAAATTTTCTCCAGTTGTTTTATCGATAGCGATATGATTGTAAGGTATATGATCTATATGTATACCATATAATTCCCACAACCAACGGCTAGCCGATTCTTTTGCAATACTGAATAGATGATGAATCAAAATATTTTTTTGTTTTTTTAATATAGCCGATGTATTTTCATCACCTTCCTTTAATTCATTTATTTTTTCTTCCAGAGTTGAAATTTTTTCATTAGTTTCTTTGTTTTCAGTGATGCATTGTTTAACAATCATTCTTAATTTTACAGCCTCGATATTACTTAAGTTATTAATTTCAAAACGTGCTAGAAATATTTTGGCATTATTGAAACCACGCGAAAGTTCTTCTTGTTCTGTCTTATCGGGAATAATATCAGGAAGTTTTTGTTCAGGGGAAAAATTTTTAATCATTATTTTTTAATAATTAAATTATAAACCCAATTTTATTCTTCACTTCTTCCAATTTTTTCTTCGCAATCGGACGGACTTTTTTGGCGCCGGCTTCGAGGATTTGCAGAACTTTTTCATCAGTTAGATCGGCGATTTTTTGTTGGAGAGGTTGCAAGAAATTGATGACAACATCAGCGAGGTCAGTTTTGAAATCTGAATAACCTTTGCCGACATATTTTTTTTCAATTTCCTTGGGTGAAATTTCAGAAAGCAGGGAATAGATATTTATTAAGTTTTTTAAGGCTGGCTTTTCTTCGGAGTAAATAATTTCGGAGCCTGAATCTGTCACGGCTTTTTTGATTTTTCTTCGCACAGTTTCTTCATCATCGCTCAGGGCGATGTAGTTGTATTCGGATTTAGCGGATTTTGACATTTTCTTGCTTGGATCGTCCAGTCCCATGATGTTTTCGCTTGTCTCGGTTGTGTAGGCTTTTGGAATGACAAAAGTTTCACCAAATTTTTTGTTGAATCTTTCGGCTAGGGTTCTGGTGAGTTCGACATGTTGTTTTTGGTCTTTACCAACCGGAACGAGTTCGCTGTCGTAGAGAATGATATCTGAGGCCATAAGGACTGGATAATCGAAAAGTCCAACGGCCGATGATTCTTTGCCAGTTTTTTGTGTTTTATCTTTAAACTGGGTCATTTTTTCTAGTTCAGGAATTTTAGCAATTGTGTTTAGGATCCAGCAGAGCTCAGCGTGTTCGCTCACTTGCGATTGAATAAACAGGGTGGATTTTTTTGGGTCGATGCCGGAAGCCAAATAAACCTTGGCGACTTCGATGGTTCTGCGACGAAGCTCGGCAGGATCTTGGGGGACTGTGATGGCGTGCATGTCCACCACGCAAAAAATTGAATCATATTCGTCTTGAAGTTTGACCCAGTTTCTAATGGCTCCCAAATAGTTGCCCAAATGAAGATTGCCTGACGGCTGAATGCCGGAAAAGATTCTTTTTTTCATAATAATATTATAGTATTTAACCTATGTTTAGTATATAAAAAAAGACACAATATGTCCACTTCGCTTTATTTTTTCTTTCGAGCCAAGAAAAGCTTGCTCTTACTTTTTCTTGCGGAAAGAAAAAGTAAGGCTAAGTTTTTGGGAAAAGAAAAATGGCGAGGAGTATGAATTATAATACGTATTAAAAAAACGAGCCCTAATGCTCGTTTTTTGCTTTCTACATTCTACTTTATACTTACTATTTTTCCTATACTTCTATAATCACCGGCAAAACCATTGGCCGTCTTTCGGTTTTTTGGAAGAGGTAGAGGCCGACTACTTCGCGAATGGCGTTTTCGATGAATTTCTTTTCGGGAGAAGTTTTTTTGGAGGTAGTGTCTTTTATTGCTTTTTTAACTTGATTTTTAGTTTCATTGACCAAATCAAAATTATCTTTGACATAAATGAAACCGCGAGAGGTGATTTGAATGTTGCCGACGACATTTTTTGTTTTGCTGTCCAAAATTACAGTGATCACAAACATTCCGTCTTCGCTCAGCACTTGGCGATCACGCAGAACCACTTGTCCCACGTCTCCCACGCCGAGTCCGTCCACCATCACATAGCTGGTGTCAACTTTTTTCGGTAAAATTTTAGCGGTATTATTTTTTTGCACTTCCAAAACATTACCATTGTCGAGCACAAAAATATTTTCTTTGCGAAAGCCAATGCGCACGGCTAGTTTTTCCGCTTCTTTCAACATATAATGATGAGCATAAACTGGCACAAAGAAGTCTGGTCGCACTTGGCGAAGCATTTCTTGAATGTCCACGGCGCTACAGTGTCCGCTGATATGCACATCCATAATGTCGTCATGAATCACATTGTCGCATTTGCGGTATAAGTTATCTTTGAGTCTTTGCACAGTTCTTTCGTTCCCCGGAATAACCGAAGAGGAAAAAATAACAGTGTCATTTTTTTTGATTTTAATGAAACGGTGATTGTCGGTGATGATTCTTGAAAGCACAGCATTGCCTTCGCCTTGCGCGCCGGTGCAAATGACGATAATTTTGTTTTCTGGATAATTGTGGATGTTGGCAATTGGCACTAGAGTTTCTTTGTGCATTTTGATGTAGCCTAATTCTTTGGCAATTTCGACATTCATTTTCATGCTATATCCATCAAGGGCCACTTTCTTGCCAATCTTTTCGGCGTATTCCAAAATGTGTCCAATACGTTTGATCTGAGAAGAAAAAGTTCCGATGATAATTTTCCCAGTAGCCTCACTAATGAGTTTTTCTAAATTGAAATACATTTCTTCTTCGGTGGTTCGGCTAGGATTTTTGACGATGGCGCCAAGACTTTCTAGCATCAAAATTCTTGGGCTAGGGAGGCGGGACAAATGTTGATATGTGACGAGACTTTTTCCCTCGGTGCTTTTTTCCATCGTCCAGTCCCCCGGGTGAATGACAGTGCCATCTGGAGTTTTAATGATTACTCCGACGGCGTCCATAATTGAATGTTCCACATCGAAAAATTCAATTTCGAAACTGCCTAAGCGAATTTTGTCCGTGATAGCTTTGACGCGAATAGTTTTGAGATTTTGGGCGGATCCTTTTTCAAAGTCCTCCAATTTCTTTTTAACCATCGCAAGAGTCATGTCACGCCCGATAATTGTTGGATAGCCAAGATTGCGAAGTAAAATCGGAGCGGCGCCGATATGGTCAAGATGACCATGACTCAAAATTACGCCTCGAATTCTTTTTTCTTTGCCTTTGAGATAGCTGATATTAGGAATGATATAGTCGATTCCCGGCATATCTTCCTCAGGAAATTGCAGTCCCATGTCCAAGATGATTATATCTTGGCCATATTCAAAAAGAGTCATATTACGCCCGACCTCTTCTTGTCCTCCGAGAGGAATTATTTTTAGGCCGTTTTGGGCGAAACTCCTTTGCGGAGTTGTTTTTTTTGTCGCGAAAGTTTTCGGTCTCGCGACGGTTTGTTTTGGTTTCACAACAGAAGTTGTTTGGCCAAATGATTTGTTAAACATAAAGTTCAAATAGTTTGCTCATTTTAAAATGAGCTTAATTAATTAATGATTAAAATGATAAAATAATGACTTACGCATTTCCCTTCAAATCTATTGTTCGCTGAAATTACAAAAAAACAAAACTAAGATTATAGATAGAAGTTACGTAGTTGCAATCCTGCCATTGCACTGGCTATGTAAATAGATTTTCAGGAAAATACGTAAGTCTTAATATGATAAAATAAAGTTTTAGAAATCTAAAAAAAGGCTGAAAAATATTTTCTCGTTAAAAGTTTTAGGATGCAAGTTATCAAGAAATATAGAAAAGAAATTCTAAAGCAAGTTTATATTATCATACTATTATACTCTAAACTAGATTTTTGTCAAGCGGAATTTTGCCAAAAGCTTCTATTTTGGCTTAGATTAGGCTTTTTTCAGTTTCGAGTCTGGCATATTTTTCTTGGTTTGGTATAATAGGAAGGTATAAAATAATTATTAAATATTTTTTATGAAATTTATAATTTTCGCCGGAGGGCAGGGGACTAAACTTTGGCCAATGAGCCGAGAAGACAAACCTAAACAATTCCAGCCGATTATCGGCGACACTACTCTTTTTCGGCAAAATGTCGAATCGCTTCTTAAGAAATATGGGGCGCAAGATATTTTTGTGGCGACTAAAAGAAGATATGTGAAATATGTAGTGGAGGATGCGCCGGAGATTCCATTAGAAAATATTATCGTAGAACCTGACATTGCTATAAACACCGGTCCGGCTGTGGGATTGGCAATTGTCAAAGTGGCTCACAAATATCCCAAAGAACCATTTATGATTGTTCAAGCAGATTGTTTGCGAAAACCCGATGTGAAATTCATTGAAATGACCAAAATAGCCGAAGATCTAGTGAAAAAGGAAAAGAAGCTAGTGACAGGAGGACAAAAAGCACTCTATCCGGATATGGGTATTGATTACCTTATGCTGGGAGAAATTCTCAAAAGTCAAAAAAAGGCGGATATTTTCAAAATTGAAAAGTTTGTGCCTCGTCTTGGCACTGTGGAAGAAACGAGAAAACTAATTGGTGATTTTAGAATTGCCACTCATTCCAATCATTATTGCTGGTATCCGGATTTGATGCTGGAAGCTTATAAGAAATATAAACCGGAGTGGCATAAGAGTCTTATGAAAATCAAAGCTGTTTTGGGAAAACAAAAAGAAGCGCAGGAGATAGAAAAAATTTATTCAAAAATGGAAGCGGGAACAACTGAAGATGTGACCAAGCATATTTTCAATCAAAGCTATATCATCATCAATCCTTTCGAATGGACAGATATGGGAACTTGGGGAGTGATCGATGAATTTCTCTCTGAAGAGAAAAAAAATTATATCGATGGCAATGCAATAGCAGTGGACACCAAAAATTCTTTTATCAAAGGCAACAAAAATAAACTGATTGCTGTTATCGGTTTGGATAATATTCTAGTTGTCGACACTGACGATGCTCTGTTGATTTGTCCAAAAAACAGAGCACAAGATGTGAAAAAAATAGTTGATGAGCTTAAGAAAAATAAAGACAAGAAATATTTATAATTCTTCTAATTATTCAACAACTTCCAATCCACCTAAATCTTCTTTGAGAATTTCTGTGTAGTTAGGATTTCTTTTAAGAGCTGGTTTGCCATTATGTTCAATAACATAGTAGGCGAAGCCTCGCATTTGTTGGACGAGTTTGTAGTCGGCGTGTCCTGGAAAACTAGCTGGGTCGCGTTCCTCAAAATCCACTGGGCTGTCGTCCAGTGTGACAAAATAAGTTGAGCCAGTATTGACTAGAAGATGGCCATATCCCGGCGCCATATATATTTTGTCTCCTGGTTTAGTAATAATCGCTTGGAATTCTTCTACTCGGTCAGCCATCATTTCACCATTTTCGTCTATGGATAATTTTTGCAAAAGGGCAATGCCCTCACCAAAAAGAATGTTATAATTTTCATCCAATTGGCCGACATGATAGTGACCGTAAGTTTTGATGTATTCTCCCGAAACGGTTCCTGGTTCCCAAACAGTAATATTTTTCTGGTCCACCCCACCACGAATCATATAATAGTGGATAGCTGGTCCAACCCCACTAGGATCCATTAGGACATCTTTCATTTTTTCATGCTCTCGAGAAGCATAGTGCTTAGGCACGAAGCCAAAATCAATATTCATAAATTTTTTGTTTCTCCTTACGAATTACGAATCAATACGAATGTACGAAATACGAATAATTTAATAAAATATAAAAATTATTTTTAACTCACATTAGTACATTCGTAAGAATTCGTAATTCGTAAGGTTTATAAATTACTTTTTTACTCTTTTTGTTTTAATGAACCACGAATTAGCTTCACTGAAGCGGTTGGAAGGGGAGATGAGAGTTTGGATGTTTGTGCCTTGGACACGCCCATTAACTGGATAGATATAATTCGGGCTATAGAGGAAAATAGCGGGAATTTCTTTGGCAATAATTTTTTGAAAATCAATATATTTCTCGGCTCTTTTTTCTGGGTTAAATTCTTCTCTTCCTTCGTCAATTAGTTTATCTGAATCGCTATTACCAAAAAGAGAAAGATTGAGTCCTGGGTCTTTTTTGTTATCGGAATGCCAGAAATAGTAGGGGTCAGGATCAGCGCCGATAACTTGGCCAAAAAGCAAGGCTTCGTATTCGCGTGGTCGGATATAATTTTCTTGAATATCAGAAATTGTGAACGGAGTGATGTTGACTTTGATGCCAGCTTTTTCCCATTGTGCTTTCAAAATTTCTGCGGTCTTTGTGAGTTCCTCCCAATCAGTGGTGACTAAATTAATTTCCAATCGAGCGTCATCTTTTTTTCTTATTCCATCATCTTCTCTTTTCCAGCCTTTGTCATCTAGAATTTTGTTGGCTTTTTCTGCGTCAAAGCTTGGCTCATTGGCATCGGTCGAATAGCCAATCATATAGGAAAGAAAGGGGGAATAAACTTCCTTGCCTTCACCGCCTAGGACTTTTTCTACGATTTCACGCCGATCGGTGGCATAACTTAGTGCTTCTCGCACTTCATCGTTGGCTAGCGGAACACTTTTAGTTTGATTGAAAAAGATGGCGAAATAGCGCGGAATTTCAGCTTTGTGAATAGCCACCGTTTTTTGATTCTTTATGTTTTTGAGATTTTCTGAAGATACAACGCTGATGCCCATAATTTCTTTGCGATTCAAGGCATCTACGGCTGATTCTTCATCAAGATAGAAATTGAAAGTCATCTTGGAAATGAAAGGTCGAGAGGTGAAATAGTCCGGATTGGAGATGAGTTTATAGGAAAGAATATTGTCATTGGAATCTTTTTGAATAGCGCTATATTTGTATGGTCCGGTGCCGATTGGTTTTAGATTCAAAGAACTCAAACTGAAATTTTCCGGCGCAGTTGATTCCCAAAGATGTTTGGGCAAAATTCCAAAAGTAAGATCATTTAGAAATCCAACATAAGGAGTTTTTATTTTAAATTCAATAGTTGAATCGTCAATGAGATTTGTCTCAATGCCTTGCCAACTGCCACGTAAAGGACTTTTGTAGGCAGGATTGGAAATTAGGTTAATTGTGAAAATTACATCATCAGCATTGAACGGCTCATTGTCATGCCAGCGGACATTTTTTCGAAGGTGGACGGTGTAGGTCAGCTTATCTTCGCTTAAATCATAATTTTCTGCCAAGTCTGGCACAGCTTTTCCTGTTCCGTCATATTTAAAAAGAGAAGAATACACTAATTGCACCAAATCGGCGTCAGTTTCATTGGAAGGAGAGAGAAGAGGATTGATGTAGAGTGGTTGGCCAACAATACCTTCAATATATTCTCCGCCATAAGTCGGAATAGGTTTAGTTTGGGAATAATAAAAAATAATTCCTGAACTTACGACTGAGCCAATAAAAAGAAGCAAAAGAGAATAAAAAAGGAGTTTTTCTTTGAAACTCAAGATTTTCACTATTTTTGGCCACTGCGACATTTTTGGCCATTTATTTTTTCTATCCGTAAAGTTACTAATATATTTTACTTTAAGTTAAATATTATTATTTCGCCACAATTAGATTTAAGAGGGCGAGAACGATAAATAGGCACGATAGTATTACAGAGAAAGCCATTAAAAATTTTTCAAAACCTCTTTTAGTATGATAACCGCCAAAACTTCCACCAAATGTTCCGCCCAGTCCCGCTCCGCGATTTTGCAAAAGAATGGAGATTATGAGCAGTACGGAAACAACTATCTCTGAAATGTTTATGATTCTTAACATATTATTATTCTTTATTATCAAAAATTGATAGGATTATATAATTTACGAGACTAATTACGATTACGCCCCAAAACGCTGGCCACAGCCCATCGATTCTGAGATTAGGCAGGATTCTTTCGGCTAAAAACAAAACGAAAATGTTTATGAAAACCGAGAAGAGTCCGAGAGTGAGAATAATTACGGGACAGGTCAGGAGCTTTAGAATTGGTCGAACTAATGAATTCAGAATGGCCAAAACTAGTCCTGCCAAAATCCAATCACGGGAATTTCCACTAAAGGAAAAACCGTCGATAAAATAGCTGGCCACCCAAATAGCGGCGCTGTTAGCTAGGATTCTGATTATTAATTTGGCAACTAACTTCATATTATGATAGCAAAAGTTAAATTATTAGTCAATGTCGCGATGCGAATATGCGAATGCATGCGCCTGCCTGCCGGTAGGCAGGAATCTACGAATTTTTTAACCTCTGTCTTTAATTTCCTTTATTTTAAACACACTTTTACCGGAAACTCGCATTTTCGGCTTTTTCTTCTTTTCCCGTTTTTCCCCTTTAGTCTTTTTCATAACAGTTTAATTATAGCGGATAATCATAAATTAGACAAAATTTTGAAATTGAGGGAAGATAGAGTTATGAAATTTAAGATTAATTCAAAATTCAAACCCGAAGGGGATCAGCCACAGGCAATTAGTAAATTAGTGGCGGGATTAGAAACTGGGAAAAAGTTCCAGACGCTTTTGGGTGTGACGGGGTCGGGGAAGACTTTTACTATTGCCAATGTGATTGAAAAAGTGCAAAGACCGACCTTGGTCATTGCCCCCAATAAAACTTTGGCGGCGCAGTTGGCACAGGAGTTTCGCACTTTTTTTCCGAAAAATGCAGTGGAATATTTTGTCAGT
Source organism: Parcubacteria group bacterium (assembly GCA_041662285.1). Classification (GTDB taxonomy): domain Bacteria; phylum Patescibacteriota; class Minisyncoccia; order Moranbacterales; family UBA2206; genus UBA2206. The sequence continues at coordinate 16,930 of JBAZSS010000004.1, read as the reverse complement.
TACTATGATTATTATCAACCGGAAGCCTACATTGCTTCGAGCGATACCTATATTGAAAAAGAATCGCAGATCAATGATGAAATCGATCGCTTGCGTCATGCCGCCACAGCGGCCTTGCTTTCTCGACCTGACGTAATTATTTGCGCGTCAGTTTCTTGTATCTATGGATTGGGGAGTCCGGAATATTATCGGGATATAACTTTGGAATTGGTGGTGGGTGCGCCCGTAGAGACGCAAAATTTTGCTTCTCTATCTAGTAGGGATGAAATAATCCGAAAATTAATTGATATGCAATATGTCAGGTCGGATATTTTGGCAAGAGGAAAATTTCGTCTCACGGGCAACACTTTGGAAGTAATCACCCCAGGACGAGAAGTGATTACGCGAATAATTTTAGAAGATAATTCCATCAGAAAAATTTCTGAATATGATTTTCTAACCGGCGAAGAATTGGGAAAATTGGAACGAGCTGTCATTTATCCAGCTAAACATTTTGTGGTGCCGGAGCCCGTGATGGAAGAATCGCTAGAGGAAATTCAAAAAGAATTGGAAGAACGTTTAAAATATCTAAAAAAGAATGGGAAACTTCTAGAAGCTGAAAGATTGTCACGTCGAACTAGGCAAGACATTGAAATGATGAAAGAAATTGGATATTGCAACGGCATTGAAAATTATTCACGCTATCTTTCCGGACGGCGTGCCGGCGAAGCGCCATATACTCTGATGGATTATTTTCCAAAGGATTTTCTTTTGGTGGTAGATGAATCGCATGTGACCATTCCACAACTAGGCGGAATGTTTAGCGGAGATTATTCCAGAAAAACATCACTAGTGGAAAATGGCTTTAGACTTCCGAGCGCCTACGACAATCGACCGCTGAAATTTCAAGAATTTGAAAAAAAAATCAATCAAATTATTTTTACTTCGGCGACGCCGGGGAAATATGAGCAAGAAAATTCCAAAGACATAGCCGAACAAATTATCCGTCCAACAGGACTAATTGATCCGGAGATTGAAATCAAATCCGCGCGGGGGCAAGTGAAAGATGTGATGGGTGAGATTGAAAAGATAGTGGCGCGCAAAGAGCGAGTGCTTATCACGGCTCTGACCAAAAAACAAGCGGAAGATTTGGCAGAATTTTTGAAAGAATCGCAAATTAAATCGGAATATCTGCACAGCGGGGTGGATACACTTGATCGCATTAGAATTTTAGAAAAACTTCGTCGAGGTGACATTGATGTTCTTGTTGGTGTCAATCTTCTTCGAGAAGGTTTGGATTTGCCGGAAGTGTCGCTCGTGGCGATTTTTGACGCGGACAAAGAAGGGTTTTTGCGCAGTGAAACTTCGCTTATTCAAACAATTGGTCGCGCCGCGCGAAATGTGCGAGGGAAAGTTATTCTCTACGCCGACAATCTAACCGGCTCAATGAAACGCGCCATCGACGAAACTAATCGGCGAAGAAAATTGCAAACAGCGTATAATAAAAAACATCACATCACGCCCAAAACTATTCAAAAGAAAATTGAATCCATTGTCGATCACGAAATTAAATCGGAAATTCCCAAAGAATTTATTAATTTGGAAAACTTGGAAGACATCGCTGGCTATATTAAACAGCGTGAAAAAGAAATGAAAGATTCTGCGAGAAACCTGGAATTTGAAAAAGCCGCCATTATTCGGGATGAGATAGGGGAACTTAGGAAATTACAGATAAGATAACGGGCCCCGCCCGCATCGCTACGCGAAGCGTTGCGGGCGGGTGTGGATAACTTTAGTTTGCAAGTTTTCAAAGAAAGAATAAAATAGAAGTATAGGCAGATGTTCGGGGGAAATAAAAAATAAATTTGAATAGTATGTTTTTGATTTATTTATCAAATAAATACAAAAATTTTATTGGTGATCATGTCTTTCGGCATGATTTTTTTGTTCTTTAATTCTTTAGAAAGGAAAAAGGTGAAAATTATGTGCTGGCACGTAGGGGAGCCGATGAGAGTTCCTGCGAGGTATTTTAATTCTGGTGAAGTGGATAATTTTATATTGAACCATAATATATATTGTCCAGATTCTGTGTTTGATGAAACCGGGAAGAGACTTCCAGATACCAGAATTTTGCCTAGAATAGGAGACCCACTTTTTTTACGATCAGTTCCAGAAGAAAAAACTGGTGAAGTTATTATCGTATTAAAAGGGGATGATTCTGATATTGAAAAATTTAAAAACCGTTTCGTAGGAAGAAATTGAAGAAAGGAGAAAAAATCCAATGCGTATCTGTGTGGGGAGCTGACAATCATTTGTCACGCTCCCTTATTTATTTCCTAAAAAACCAAAAAAATCGACTGCTTGCGTTAAATTGGGGGATTATTTATAATATAGGAACAATAATAAGTTAACTATTAAAAAAATATGGAAATGGAAACAGAAAAAAAAGAACCTGAAACAGCAGAAACAGCGGATTGCTGTGAAAAGGGAAAGTGTGGTTGCGAAAAATACAAGAAATTTTTGCCACAAGTGATTGGAGTGATCGTTTTGATTATCCTTATTGCTGGGGTGGGCTATTATGAAAAAGTGTGGAAGAAAAACAATCTGACCCAAAAATCGGCTAAGGCGCAAGTAGAAGATTTTATCAACAACAATTTGATGCAAGAAGGAACAAAAGCAGAAATAGCCGAAGTGGTCAAAGAAAATGGAATGTTTAAGGTGAAAGTAAAAATTGGTGAAGGAGATCAGAAACAAGAAATTGATTCCTACCTTTCATTGGACGGAAAAAAATTCTTTCCAAGCGCTCCGATGGACATAGAAGAAACTAAAAAAACCATCGCAGAAGAAAAGAAAAAAACAGCTGAGCCAGAAAAAGAAGTGCCAAAAACTGACAAACCAAAAGTTGATTTATTTGTGATGAGTTTTTGTCCTTATGGCAACAAAGCGGAAGACACTTTGCAATCAGTCTATAATTTACTCAAAAACAAAGTTGATTTCAATTTCCACTATATCGTGAGTTCCAATGGAGACACAATCAATTCTTTGCACGGAGAAAAAGAAGTGGTACAAAACGAAAGAGAGGCATGTGTTTTGAAATATTTCGGCAAGGATAAGTGGGTGAGTTTTGTCGCTTATGTGAACAAGAATTGTGGAAGTGATGGAGCTTGTTGGGAAGCGGGCGCCAAGAGTGTTGGACTAAACTCAACTAAGATTGCTACTTGTGTAAAATCAGAAGGAGCAACTCTTATGAAAGCGGACGAAAAAATTTCTGCTGATGCACAGGCGAGTGGTTCACCAACGATGCTGATCAACGGTGTTTCAACTAAGGCAGTTTATAAATACGCTGATTCGGAAAGCTATAAACAAGCTATCTGTGCGGCTTTCAACACTGCACCAGCTGAATGTGCCAAGACTCTTAGCACTAGCACAGCTACAACACAAGGCGGAAGTTGCAATTAAAACACGAAAGAAACGAAGCATAAACGCGAAGAATAAAAAACGAAATCCCTCAGTAAAATGGGGGATTTTTTGTACCTGCCTGATTTGCCTATTTTGTTATTTATCCTCAACTGCTTGAGTTAAATAAACCTAATTCTTAGTTGGGGCTATTTAATAAAATAAGCAAATCTGGCAGGTAAAGTTATCCACAGGGGGGGGCTTGCAGTGATATTTGATAAGTGCTAGAATATCACTGTAATAAATAATAAACGATGCGAATCTACAAATATATGCGAATGATGCGAATTGCGAATAATATTAATTTATTAGCAATTAGCGGATTAGCTTTTATTAGTTGATTAGCATCACATAATTTTATGCCAACACTAACAGCCAAACAACAAAGTATCTTAGAAAGCATCCGCGAGCTAATTGAACAACGCGGGGAAAATCCAACTAGCTATAAATTGCATAAATATTTGGAAGCGCAAGGTGTGCGAGACAGTTTGAAATCGGTGATGCAGGTGATAGAAGCTCTGGAGAAAAAAGATTTGATTAAAAGAGACAAAGATAGAAAAGTATATTTAGTGGAAAATGAAAGTTTTGCCAATCTAAAAAATATTTTTTCCATTCCAGTTTATGGCTTGGCTTCTTGTGGTGAAGCTTTGGCCTATGCCCAGGACAATGTCGATGGATTTTTGCAAATTTCCAAAGCGCTTTTTCGCGGAGCGGATAGTGCTCAACTTTTTGCAGTGAAGACTCTTGGGGATTCAATGGATAAAGATGGAATTAATGATGGTGATTATGCTATTTTTGAAAAATATGAATATTCTAACGGAGAAGATTTGGAAGGAAAAATTGTAGTAGCCGTGATAAACGGTATGGCGACAATCAAAAGGTACAAGAAAGTTAGCTCAGATATTATCGGACTTTTTCCAAAATCTACCAACACCATTCATCAACCAATTTTCATTCACTCATCCGATTCAATCCTAATTGCCGGAATTTTCAAGAAAGTTTTGCCAGTAAAGTACGTTAGTTTATAAAGCTTGATTGAAACATATATTCGCGCTAAAGTGTAATATGATTGAAAGATAAAAATTAATATTAAGTACCTCAAAAGGGGGCAGGTTTTTGTGTCCCTTACGAATTACGAATCTGTACGAATGTACGAATAAGATAAAATTATAAAAAATATGCAAGACGAGATTATTATTAAAGGAGCAAGAGAACATAATTTAAAAAATATTGATCTTAAGCTTCCGAGAAATAAATTCATAGTTTTCACGGGCATTAGCGGTTCTGGCAAGAGCACGCTGGCTTTTGACACAATTTTTGCGGAAGGTCAAAGGCGCTATTTGGAAAGTTTGTCTTCTTATGCTCGGCAGTTTTTGGGTCAAATGGACAAGCCGGATGTCGATTATATTGAAGGCCTTTCACCGGCCATTTCGATTGATCAAAAAGCGGCTTCGCATAATCCACGCTCCACTGTGGGCACAGTGACGGAAATTCAGGATTATCTGCGGTTGCTTTATGCTAAAATTGGAATTCCTCATTGTCCGGAGTGTAATCGAGAAATCACTAGGCTTTCGGTAGATGAAATTGTGGATAGGGTAATTGATATGTGCGGAGAATGCCAAATTGAAATTCTTTCGCCAGTTGTCAGGCAAAGAAAAGGGGAATACGGCACTATGCTCTCAGAGATGTTTCGACGTGGATATTCTTTTGCCTATGTCAATGGAAAAAAAATTGAACTTAATGCCAAGATAAAAGAGCAGATGAAACTGGAAAAATATAAAAAGCATAGCATTGATATTTTGGTGGATGAAGTTGAAATTTCGGACAAAAATATTTCGCGGATTTTTGAAGGAGTAGAAAAAGCATTGAAATTGTCAGAAGGACTAGTTAAAATAAGGTCAAAAGTCAAAGGTCAAAAGTCAAAGGTTAATGAAATGGTTTTCAATCAAAATTTGGCTTGTCCGATTCATGAAATTGAATTTCCGGAACTGGAACCGCGATTGTTTTCTTTCAATAGCCCCTATGGGGCTTGCCCAGCTTGTGAAGGATTAGGGACAAAAAAAGAAATCGATCCACAACTTGTGGCACCGGATAAAAACAAGACTATTGCTGAAGGGGCAATTATGCCGTGGAGTTATAAGAAAAATAATTGGCAAGGAACAATCCTTCGCGCTGTGACAAATCATTTTCATATCTCAGAAAATACGCGCTTGCGAGATTTGTCGGAAGAAGATTTTAATATCTTGCTCTTTGGAGACAAAGATGCGAAAGATATGATTTCAGAAGAAAATGCCGAGCAGATCCCAGTGACACTACGCTCAAAAACAGGGGCGGTTTGGAAATATAATATGAATTGGCGCGGAGCGGTTGGCTATTTGCAAGATAAATATAAGAAAACGCAATCAGATGCGGTGCGTGCAGACACGGAAAAATATATGTCGCAAAATCCTTGCTCGGAGTGTCTTGGTGTAAGATATAAAAAAGAAGTTCTTTTGGTGACAGTGCATAACAAAAATATTTCAGAAATTTCTTCGGTGAGTATTTTTGAAGCGTTGAAATTTTTCAAGGAATTGAAATTTAGTCAAAAAGAAGAATTGATTGCAGGCAGAATTCTCACCGAAATTAAAAATCGTTTGAGTTTTTTGGAAAATGTAGGACTGGGATATCTGACACTGGGACGAAGCGCGGCAACTTTGGCGGGTGGAGAAGCGCAGAGAATTCGTTTGGCTTCGCAAATTGGTTCGCAATTAGTTGGCGTACTCTATATTCTAGATGAACCATCAGTCGGGCTTCATGCTAGAGATAACACTAAACTTTTGGAAACACTTTTGCGACTGCGCGATGTTGGCAATACTTTGATTGTGGTTGAACATGACGAAGAAACAATGTTAGCAGCCGATTACTTGGTGGATATTGGTCCAGGAGCGGGGCGTCACGGCGGAGAAATTATCGCTTCTGGAACACCGCAGGAAGTTTTGAAGAATAAAAAATCACTTACGGCTAAGTATCTTCGAAAAGAATTATCCATTGAAATCCCAACTTCTCGGCGGAGTATGAAAAACAAAAAATCTATTATTGTGCGCGGAGCGCGTGAGCATAATCTCAAAAACGTCACAGTAGAATTTCCTTTGAAAGTTTTGACTTGCGTGACGGGAGTTTCTGGCTCTGGAAAATCAACCCTGGTCGAAGATGTGCTGTATAAATCTTTGGCGCGTGACATTATGCGAACATTGGATCGCCCTGGCAAGCACAGTGAAATTGTTGGCGCGCACTATATCAACAAGATTATTATGATTGATCAAAGTCCAATTGGAAGAACGCCGAGGTCTAATCCGGCCACCTACACCGGCCTTTTCACACCTATTCGCGAACTTTTTGCCGAGACGCGAGATGCTAAGAGCAAAGGATATTCTCCTGGGAGATTTTCGTTTAATGTTAAGGGTGGAAGATGCGACAATTGCCAAGGGGACGGACAACTTAAAATCGAAATGCAATTTATGCCGGATGTCTATCTGCCGTGCGATATTTGTAATGGAAAAAGATATAATAGTGAAACTTTGAAAGTGAAATATAAGGAGAAAAATATTGCGGAAGTGTTGGATTTGACAATCACGGATGCACGAGAATTTTTTCAAAATTTTCCTGAAATTCATGATAAGCTAGCAGTTTTGGAAGATGTGGGCTTGGGGTATATTCAGCTGGGGCAAAGTGCCACCACACTTTCTGGCGGAGAAGCGCAGAGGATAAAATTAGCCACTGAGCTTTCTCGTCGAGCCACAGGCGACACACTCTATATTTTAGATGAACCAACTACCGGCTTGCATTTTGATGATATCAAAAAACTTTTGAAAGTTTTGAATCGTTTGGTGGACGCCGGCAACACCGTGGTGGTCATCGAGCATAATATGGATGTGATAAAAACAGCTGATTGGATAATTGACCTTGGGCCGGAGGGCGGAGACGGCGGGGGAAAACTAATTGTTTCTGGTACGCCGGAAGAAGTGGCGAAATATCATAAAGAAAGTTGGACAGGGAAATATTTGAGAGAAATTCTGAACCACTGATTCGCACTGATTATCCTGATTACACTGAATAAAAATATATGAAATTGCTAAAATTAAAAAATAAAATAGCTAAATTTCCCAATTCACCAGGGGTGTATGTTTTCAAAAATAAGATGGGTGAAGTTGTTTATGTTGGAAAGGCGACAAGCTTAAGAGACCGAGTTGGATCATATTTTCCTCCCCGCCACCTCACCCCCAGCCCCTCTCCTTATAAAGGAGAGGGGGGTCAAACCTCAAGACCGATTGAAATTATGATTTCGGAAGTTAGGGATATTGAAATTAGAAAAACTGAGACGGTTTTGGAGGCGTATATTTTGGAACAAGAATTGATCAAAAAATTTCAGTCGAAATATAATGTTGACGGGAAAGATGATAAATCATTTTCCTATGTTGCTATAACTAAAGAAGATTTCCCACGATTATTGGTTGTCAGAAAAACAGAACTGGGGAACCTCACCCCAACCCTCTCCTTATTAAGGAGAGGGGGTAATGCGAAAGAATTAAAAAATACTAAGATTTTCGGCCCTTATACAAGTAAAAAACAAATCGAAATTGCGCTAAAAATATTGAGAAAAATATTTCCCTATCACAATAAAAAAGAAAATTCGGAAAAGGGGTGTCTGGATTTTCAGCTGGGACTTTGTCCTGGGCCGTATGCTGGCGCAATTTCGAAAAGTGATTACCAAAAAAATATTCGCGGGATCAGAATGATTTTGGAGGGGAAAAAGAAAAACTTGCTAATTAAATTGAAAAAAGAAATGGCCGAGTATTCGAAAAAAGAAGAATTTGAAAAGGCGGGGGAAATTAGAAACAAAATTTTTGCGTTGCAGCATATTCGGGATATCGCTCTCATTTCGGACAAACCTCACCCCGACCCTCTCCTTATAAAGGAGAGGGGGACTTTGAGGATTGAGGGGTATGACATTTCCAATATTTCCGGGAAATTTAATGTCGGATCAATGGTGGTGTTTGATAATTCATATGGCGAAATTGGGCCAAATAAAGCTCGGTATCGCAAATTCAAAATAAAAACAGTTGATGGGGCGGATGATGTAGGTGCAATGCGAGAAGTTTTGATGCGACGATTTGAAAATAAGTGGCCCGCCTCGACTCGCGGAGACGACCGCTCGTCGACGCGAGGCTGGCCGTTGCCCAATTTAATTTTGCTTGATGGGGGAGCGGGTCATCTTAATATGGCTCGCAGAATTCTGAAAAATTATAAACTGGAAATTCCACTTTTAGCAGTGGCCAAAGGACCAACTCGAAAAAAACTAGATCTGAGAACATTCGGCAATGTTCCAGAATTAGACCAAAATATAATCGAGCAAATCAGAAACGAAGCCCACCGCTTTGCGATTGGGTATCATAGAAAATTGAGGAGTAAAGGATTTTTAGGGGGTGTGGATAATTTAGTTTGACGGCGATGGAATTATGTGCTAATATAATCCATATAGTTCCGCTTTTTAGGAACAATATGGAATAATTATGCAATATTTAGAAATAAAGGACAATTTAAAGGATTTTATGGTTTTTTCGGCTAATGATATATCAAAGGTTGATTTGGATTTTCATAAGCAACGATTGAGTGAGTGGCAGAAAAAAGGCTACATCAAGAAAATTACTAAGGGGTTCTATGTTTTTTCTGACACGCAAATTAATGAGTCGGTTTTGTTTATTATCGCCAATAAAATTTTTGAACCATCGTATATTTCATTGGAAATGGCACTGTCATATTATGGTCTTATTCCAGAAAGCGTTTATGGCATTACTTCAGTCACATCCAAAAAAACCTATAAGCTTGCTTCTCCGCTGGGTCAGTTTAATTTTCATCATATCAAGCCCGAGCTTATGTTTGGCTATCAGTTGGTTGCCTATCAAAATCATAATTTCAAAATAGCAGAAATCGAAAAAGCAATCCTAGATTATTTTTATGTAAATTCTAAGCTTAAGACAATAGGGGAATTTGAAGAGCTTCGAATTAATAGGGATATATTTCAAGAAAAAGTTGATATGAAAAAATTCAATGAATATTTATCCCAATTTAACAATAAGGCACTGGAAAAAAGAATTAATAATTTTGTGAAATATCTCAATGCTTAGCTTGCAAGAAATCGAAAAATATTATCCTGAAAATATTCAAGTTTTTAAACGCAATCTGTTGCGCGAATATTTGCAATACAAAATTTTGCAAATTATTTTCAATTCAAAATATGCCAAAAGACTTGCGTTTTTGGGTGGAACAGCCTTGCGGATCATTTATGATAACAATAGATTTTCAGAAGATTTGGATTTTGATAATTTTGGTCTTAGCGAAAAAGAATTCAATGAAATATCGCTAGTGGTGAAAAAACAACTGGAGCTGGAAGGTTATGCAGTAGAAATTAGAAATGTTTTCAAAGGTGCTTATCGTTGCTACATCCGAATTCCAAAACTACTTTTCGATAGCGGTCTTTCTGGCTACGAAGAAGAAAAGATTCTTATTCAGCTAGATACGGCTCCGCATAATTTTCAATATAAACCAGAAAAAGCGATTCTCAATAAGTTTGATGTGTTCACAGAAATCAATGTCACCCCGCTGGATATTATTTTGTCGCAAAAAATATTTGCAATTTTCAATCGCAAAGCTTTGAAAGGCAGGGATTTTTTTGACACGGTATTTTTGCTTTCTAAAACTAAACCTAATTATGATTATCTTCAATTGAAATTGAAAATTAAAAACTGGCAAGAGCTGAAAAGCAAGCTGGCTATTTTTTCTGACAAAATTAATTTTAATGAGTTAGCTGAGGATGTCGAACCATTTTTATTCAATGCTAAGGACTCCAAAAAGGTGATTCTTTTCGCAAAGTATATAAAAAACCTCGAACTTTAAAAGCTATTTGCATGGGTTGCGGATAACCAAGCGTTGGCGCGGAAATAGAAATGTGGTATAATTACGATAGGCTTAAAAAATAAAATTATAATCCTATGATCAGAAAATAAAGAATTGTCAATTCAATACAATAGTACGACTAACGAAGTTATATTGGTGGAAATAAAATAAATATTTTGTAATTTTATAAAAAGCTCAACCCGAGATTTTAAAGGGTTGTGTTTTTTTGTTTGGCTTGCCAAAACCTAAATTTTCTTGTAAGATTAATATCCAGTGAGGTAAGAATATGACTTACGCGCTTTTCTTCAAATATATTGTTCGCTGAAATTACAAAAAAACTCAACTAAGATTATAGATAGCAATTATAGATTTTAATCCTGCCATTGTCATGGCTACATAAATATATTTTCAGAAAAACGTGTAAGTCTTAAAAAAATATGAAACGAGATAAAATAAAAATCTTTGGCGCTAGAGTCAACAATTTGAAAAACATTAGCATTGAAATTCCTCGGGACAAGGTGGTGGTGATCACAGGTCTTTCCGGCAGTGGAAAATCAACTTTGGCTTTTGATGTCATTCACGCTGAGGGCAATCGACGGTATCTGGAAAGTTTGTCGAGTTATGCTCGACAATTTTTGGAAATTTCCGCCAAGCCGGACGCGGATAAAATTGAAAATTTAAGTCCGACGATTTCGATTGATCAAAAAAGCATCAGTCGTTCTCCACGCTCAACTGTTGGTACAATGACAGAAATTTATGATTATCTGCGAATTCTGTTTGCTAAGGTTGGCACGCCCTATTGTCCACATTGTCGATTGCCAATGGCGAGAAAGAAAAATCAAGAAATAATTGAAGAAATTTTGGAAATGCCGGACAACATGCAAATTATAATTCTCGCCAGAATTCGGCAAGACGGAAAAAGCATGGAAGAAATTTTGAAAAATATTAGTCAACTGGGATATGCCAGAGCGAGAATTGATGGGAAAACAGTTTTGATTGCTGAGGTGTTGGCAAACAAAGAGCAAATATTAAATGGCAATGTGGAAATTGTGGTTGATCGAATAACTTTCAAAAGTCAAAAACCGGACAAGGAGAGAATTCTGGATTCAATTGAAACAGCTTTCAAATTAGGCCGAGGCTTTATGGCCATCGCTTTGGACAACGGTGAAAGTCGGATTTATAATCGCGATTTTGTTTGTAGTAATTGTTTTTTTGAAATTCCAGAAATTACTCCGAAAAATTTTTCTTTCAACAGTCCAGAAGGCGCTTGTCCAGTTTGTGCGGGCCTGGGCGTGGTGCAAGAGATTGACAGAGAATTGGTTGTTCCCAATAAGAATTTGTCACTCTCCGAAGGGGCAGTTTTGCCACTTTCAAAATTGGGTGGGCGAATGCGAACTGAAGGAAGCTATTTAGATATTTTAGAAAAAATTGGAAAGATTAAGGGATTTTCTATCGACAAACCAATTGGAAAAATTAGTCCCGAAAATATGGAGATAATTTTTGGCGGGTATGAAGATTTATCCAGAGGGATTTCTTTTCCCGGAATAATAACTTTGATCAAAAAGAAATATGAAGAATCTTCTTCTTTTATATTCAAAAAAGAAACGGAAAAGTATATGCGAAAAACCGTTTGTTCAAAATGCGCGGGAAAAAAATTGAAAGAAGCCTATTTGTCAGTTTTAATTTCCGGAAAATCTATTGATGACGCGGTGAAGATGGATGTGGATTCTTTTTTGATTTTTTTGAAAAATTTAATGGCGGAGCCAATGGTAGAAGGGAAAAAAGAGATAATGGAACCGCTCATAAAAGAAATGGAAGAAAAAGCCGAAGCGCTTAAAAATGTTGGTTTGGAATATTTGGAACTTTTTCGCTCGGCGGATTCTATTTCTGGCGGAGAAGGACAAAGAATTCGTTTAGCGACGCAAATCAGTTCCAAGCTTTCTGGAATAATTTATGTCCTAGATGAACCTTCAGTCGGACTGCATAACCGAGACACGCAAAAACTAATTCAAACGATGCAATTTTTGAAAGAAAATGGAAATTCTGTGATTGTCGTGGAGCACGACAAAGAAATAATTGAAAAAGCGGATTGGATAATTGATATGGGCCCCGGGGCGGGCGAAGAGGGTGGAGAAGTTATATTTCAAGGCGATATTGCAAAACTCAAAGCTTCCAAAACTAAAACTGCCGGATTTTTGAGCGGGCGGGAAAAAGTTTCCGAGAAGAAAAAACCTCGTGAAAAATCGGAAAAATATTTGAAAATTTTGGGTGCAACTGAACATAATTTGAAAAATATTGACGCAGAAATTCCATTAGGAAGATTTGTGGCTATTACGGGAGTTTCTGGGTCAGGCAAATCAACTTTAGTGTCGGACATTTTAGCCGTAGCACTTTCAAAACATTTTTTCCGTGCCTATGAAATTCCTGGGCGTCACAGAAAAATAACTGGCTTGAATTTTATTGATAAGGTTATTAATGTTGATCAATCGCCGATTGGACGCACGCCGAGATCTAACGCGGCCACGTACACCGGAGTTTTTTCTCAAATTCGAGAGATTTTTGCGCTCACAGAGGAATCAAAAAATCGCGGTTATGACGCTAGTCGTTTTAGTTTCAATATGAAAGGTGGACGATGTGAACAATGTCAGGGTGATGGCACAAAAAAAATTGAAATGCATTTGATGCCGGATATGTATGTGAAATGCGAATCATGTCTTGGGACGCGTTACAATCAAAAAACACTTGATATTGAATATCAGGGAGTAAACATTGCTCAAGTTTTAGATATGAGTGTGTCATATGCTCTGCGATTTTTCAAAAAATCCCCACTCATTGCCGAAAAATTGCAAACGCTGGAAAAAGTTGGCTTGGGATATTTGCGACTTGGACAAAGCGCCACGAATTTGTCTGGGGGAGAGGCGCAGAGGATAAAAGTAGCCACCGAACTTTCACGAAAATCCACCGGAAAAACATTATATATACTAGACGAGCCAACTATTGGATTGCACTTTGAGGATGTCAAAAAACTTTTGAAAGTCTTGGATGCTCTAGTGGAAAAGGGCAATTCAGTACTGGTGGTGGAGCATAATTCAGATGTAGTGAGAAATTCCGACTGGGTGATTGATCTTGGTCCAGAGGGCGGTAGCGGGGGAGGAGAAATAGTTTATGCTGGACTTCCAGAGGGACTAAAAAAATGCCAGAGAAGTTGGACGGGAAAGTATTTATAAATAATATGCAGGAAGGATTAGCTAAAAACATTCTATCTACGATTGCTTACTATGATGTCATGGATTATCCAATGACAGCATTTGAAATTTGGAAATACTTGATCAATGATCAACGAACAATGAACAATAATCAAGACAGAGAAAATAAGAATTATTCTTTGGCGGAAGTTATCAATGAGTTGGAAAAAGAAGAAATCAAAAAGCATGTCGACGAATTTCGCGGATTCTATTTTTTGAAAGGAAAAGAAAATTTAGTTGAAAAAAGAATTGAAAGGAACAAGATTTCTAACATGAAGCTCAAAAAAGCCAGAAAAATTATTTTTTGGCTGAGATTCGTGCCGTTTGTGAAAATGATAGCGGTGGCCGGAAGAGTGGGAGCAAAAAATTCTCGCAGTGGCAGTGATATTGACATGCTAATTATTTTCAAGCATGGGAAAATTTTCACTGGCAGATTTTTGGCAACAGTGTTGGTTCATTTTTTGGGGGAAAGAAGGCATGAGGATAAAATATCTAATCGAATTTGCTTCAATCATTTCATAACGGATAAGTTGGAAGTCTGTGTGCAAGATTTATATTCTTCGCATAATTATATTTTCATCACTCCGCTTTACGGCGGAGATTTGTTTGGAAAACTTCTGGAAAAAAATGTGTGGATAAAAAATTATCGGCCAAATTTTTCATTTTTGGAAAATAATCTAAAAACCGTTAATGATAGTCAATTTTCCAGGGGAATGAGATTTTTTTTGGAGAAATTATTTTCATCAAGCTGGATTGAAAAAAAGCTTAAAACTTGGCAAACAGAAAAAATCAAAAAAAATCCGCTCACGGAGAAAAAAGGAGGGATAATAATTTGCTCGGAAGCGGAGCTGGCTTTTTGGCCGGATTTTGAAAATCAAGGGCCGAAAATATTTGAAAAGTTTCAAGAAAATTTGAAAAAAATTAAATGAATAATTTTATCTGTGCAGGTTCAATCGTCTCGATTGAACCGCAATGTTTCTGGAAAAATAATTTTACTTGTAATAATTTAGGACCTACGTATTTATTTGCGTCAAGATATGCTCGTCGCGGAAGCAATTATAGAATGTAATAACTCGCCAGTAATTAAGAATCAATTAGCAGTAAAATATTTTCCTAGCGACTGCGTTAATATCTTTTCCGCAATCAAATGCGTAAGTCCCAGAACTATGTGATTCAGGCGAGACGCCTGAACCAGCGATGACTAAAATTTTATGAATAATTTTCTTTATCATTACCAGCACTTGCCCTATTATATAAATCCAACAGCCATATCTTTGGGATTTTTGAAAATCGATTGGTATTCAATTATGTATTTGACTGGATTCTTGACAGTCTATTTTTTACTAAAATATAGAATTAGGAAAAAAGAAAATAATTTTTTCTTTGACATATCAAAACTAGAAGATCTTTTACTATATTCTTTTTTTGGGCTTATTATCGGTGCGCGTTTGGGCTATGTTTTGTTTTATAATTTTTCCTATTATCTAAATAATCCTTTGGCGATTATTTCTCCCTATGATCCAGGCACTCATCAATTTGTTGGAATTTATGGCATGAGCTATCATGGAGGACTAATTGGTGTGATTTTATTTTCCTATATATTTTCTCAGAGGAATAAACTTAATTTTTTCTCATTGGCTAATTTTGTTGTCCCAGCTATTCCCGTCGGATATTTTTTTGGGCGAGTAGGGAATTTCCTAAATGGTGAGCTTTATGGTCGAGCCACGCAAAAATTTTGGGGAATGTATTTTCCGTCGGACGCTCTTGGACTTTTGCGTCATCCTTCGCAACTCTATGAAGCTTTCTCGGAAGGGATAATTTTATTTTTCATACTTTGGTTTTTGAGGAACAATAAAAAAGCAAAAGATAGAATGCTCGGATTATATTTAGTCGGTTATGCGATGTGCCGAATAAGCGTAGAATTTTTCCGTGAGCCAGATGAACAAATAGGATATATTTTTAGTTTTCTAACTTTAGGGCAAATTTTTAGCCTAATTATGCTAAGTATAGGAATATCTATTATTTTTCTTGGTAAGAAAACAAAAAAATGCTATAATAATAGCAATGGAAAAATTTAAGAAACAAAAATCAATTGATAGTTTTTGTCAAAAAAATGAGCTGAAAGAATTTTCTGATTATGGTTTGGCGAAATTTATTCAAAAAAATAGGAAATCCAGTGTGCTTTTTGCAAAGCAAGGAAGGATGGAAACCTTTAGAACGGAAAGTCTGAAAGTGCATTTTGTGAAAAACAAAAATCAACCGAATTTTCAAAGTTTGGATGGTTTTTTGTCTTATGGAAAAACAACCTATTCTCATCCGGCGAAAAAAATCCAGCGAGATCTTTATGTAGAAATTCAAGAAAGATATTCAGATTGGAAAAATTATGCTTGGGATCTTTTCCAGGGTTCGACTCGGGGAGTTTCAATGGTGAGGATGTGGAATGTTTCAATTGTGGGTGCTTTGATTTTTGGAATGTTTTTAATGACTTTTATCTACCAATATCTTGGACCAAATGCCGCGGCTCATTCGGATAAAAATAAATTAAACAAAGAAACTCAACAAGTATTAGGTGATAGTACGGAAAAATCAAGCGAAGAGGATGAAAAAAACTATGAAGATTATGTGTCGAAAATAATGAGTGAGTACAAAGATGACGCCGATAGTGAAAAGAAATTAAAAGAAAATATTTTGGAAATGGTCGAGGGAACGCCAATGGAAAAAATGGCACCGTTTATCGCCAAACAAGATAGGATAGTGGCGGCATTTCTCGTGGCAATTGCTAAAAAAGAAAGTAGTTGGGGAGTGCACGTGCCAGTTTTGAATGGTGAGGATTGCTATAATTATTGGGGTTATCGGGGTATCCGCGATAAGATGGGTACCGGGGGACATACTTGTTTTGATAGTCCGAAAGATGCTGTGGAAACAGTGGCAAAAAGAATTGATTTTTTGGTTAACAGCGAAAAACTCAATACCCCGGAAAAATTGAAAGTTTGGAAATGCGGATATGATTGTTCTTGGGACAATCCGGCGGCTGTTCGCAAGTGGGTGCAAGACATAGATCACTATTTCAAAAAATTTGATAAGTTTGCGGAAGAATAGGCGATAGTTTGTAAAGTCTATAAAGTTATAAAGTTCATAAAGAGCAGGGATTGAAGCCTTGCTTTTTTGTATTCAATTTTTTTCAAAAAGTTATCCCCAGCTAGCAAGATTTTTTCTTGATTTTGTGATATAATAAACACGTGGAAACACAACAAGAAATATCAAAAATAAAATCTTAAAACAAAGATAAATTTTTATCTTATTTTTGGCTAAATCTT
>JBAZSS010000003.1:45671-55848 GCA_041662285.1 Parcubacteria group bacterium | reverse complement strand
TTTTGTCAAATCTTTTTCAGATTGAGTTATTCTCTGCTGTTCTTCATCATACATTCTTTTTTCCTCATCACTCATATTATCATAAACATAAACATTTGCCACTTCACTGGCTTTGCCGATTTTTTTGATTTTTCCATTGCGGAGAAGCATTGCTCGATCACAATATCTTTCCACCACTGAAATGTCATGCGTCACGATGATAACAGTCCGTCCTAAATTTTTATACCGATTAAATTCTGTGATGCATTTTGATTGAAAATTCGAGTCCCCCACCGCCAACACTTCATCCATCAGAAGAATATCGCGATTAGCATGAATGGAAACTGAAAAAGCCAACCGCACCTGCATACCCGAAGAATAATTTTTTAGTTTTTGATCGATAAATCTTTCTAGTTCTGAAAAAGCAACTATTGAGTCGAATTTTGCATCAATTTGTTTTTTAGTCATTCCAAGCACAGTAGCGTTGAGATAGATATTGTCGCGCCCCGAAAGCTCGGGGTTGAAACCAATCCCCAGCTCCAAAAATGGCGAAATCATTCCATTGATTTTTATTCTCCCTCTGTCTGGCTGATATATTCCGGCTAAAATTTTGAGCAAAGTTGACTTTCCGCTTCCGTTTCGCCCGATAATACCAAAAAACTCGCCTTTTTTCACTTCAAAAGAAACATCATCCAACGCTTTGAATTCTTCAAAAGCCTTTTCTCTGAAAGTATTTTGAACCGCCCCCAAAACTGAATTGGTTTTTTCGTGAGGAATACGAAAAGATTTAGAAACATTTTCAACTTTTATCGCAATTTTTTTGTCCATATTTTAATTCTATACTATTTTCAGACATCCTTCAAGGATAATAGTTTTGGCAAAAGGACTAAAATATGCTAAACTTTAGCTAAGAATATGAAAAAAACATCAAAAAAAAATGCCTTTCTTCTGATAACCTTTTTTGCCCTTAGCTTGGTTTTTTTATTTGGAAGTCAATTCTTAAAAGCAGAAGCAACTTACTCTTCTGAAGGGATTGGTTTTTATGCCCAAACAAGCACTAGCACTTATGCTTCCGAAGGCATTGCTTTTTATGGATATTCTTCTCAATTAGAAGACACTATTCCAATTTATCGATTTTACAGTCCTTCATTTGGTGATCATATGTATACAATTTCAGAAAGCGAAAGAGATCTGCTTAGTGAATCAGATTATCAATATGAAGGCATTGCTTTTTATGGATATTCTTCTCAAATGGAAAATTCTATTCCAGTTCATCGATTTTATAATAACATCACTAATGATCATATTTATACAGCTTCAGAAAATGAAAAAAACACATTAGCATCAGCTTCAGAATATGGGTATATTTATGAGGGAATTGCTTTTTATATTTTTCAAACACAAAGAGATGAAACGATTCCTGTATATCGTTTTTATAATTCTCAAAATGGAGATCATTTTTATACAGCTTCAGAAAATGAAAAAAATCAAATTGTTATTGTGCCAGTTTTTAGGTTTTATAGCACCATTAATGGAGATCATATGTATACTGCTTCAAATTCGGAAAAAGGTATTTTGGCTAATATGACAATCTCTGGCTATCAATATGAAGGTATTGCTTTTTATGGATATTCTTCTCGGGTGACAAATTCATTTCCTGTTTATCGATTTTACAGTCCAAGTCATCGTAATCATCTATATACGATTTCAGAAAGCGAAAGAAACCAACTTAGTGAATCAGATTATCAATATGAAGGAATTGCTTTTTATGCCTACGCGACACAACTAATGGGATCTTCGCCCATTTATAGATTTTATGATTCTCAAATTGGAGATCATTTCTATACCGCTTCGGAAAATGAGAAAAATAATCTACTACTCTCTGAGTTAGGACCAGAAATTCCCGTTGGACTTTGGAACTATGGGTCCAGAACAGCTTTAAAGGATGATCCTTTCAAAATCAGTGCCAACAAAGCATACAATATAAAAAATAGAGATGGAAATATAGTTGCTCAAATAGATGGAAACACACAAACCAGAGTGACTTATGACAGTGATTCATATCTTAAGGTTTATAGTTCTGTTTCTGAAACAAAATCAAAATATGTTTTCTATTTTGACGCAGTTGACGGCGACAATTCAACTTTGATTTTCGATGTCAATCGTCCAAATTCCATCTATGACCAATATCGCGGAAAAATAAAAATCCAATATACCGACAGTGCCAACCTTTGGGTCATAAATACCCTGCCGTTGGAACACTATGCTTGGGGCGCAGGAGAATTTACTGGAACCGGACCAGCGGAGCATAGCAAAGTAATGTCAACTATCTTTAGAACCTATGGCTATCGATATATAACCTGGACTTCAACCATCTATGTTCCCTATGGATTTAGAATTAAAAGTGATTCCGGCAATCAAATTTATCGGGGTTATGATTGGGAAACGGCCTATCCTAATGTGAAAGTTGCCGCTCAAGCCACTCGCGGAGTTATTGCAACCTACAATGGAAATGTTGCTCTCACCCCATACAGCTCTTGGAGCGATGGCAGAACCCGAAGTTTTGAAGAAAGATGGGGATCAAAGGAATATCCTTGGTGTCAATCAGTTTCAGATCCATATGGAAAAAATTCAACCATGACCACGAAGCAATTGGAAGATGCTGGCAATCATATGGTTGGACTCATCGCTAATGGCTCACTAAAACTTGCAGGAAGTAGCTATAACTGGGATTGGCAAAGAATAATGAAATACTATTATACCGGAATTTCACTTAACACAGCCTACTAAAAAAATATATGAAGAAAATATTTATTCTTTTGTTTCTAATACTTTCGGTTGCTAGCGTATATTATTCCTATCCGATAATCAAAAATCGCTATTTCCCAGCTGTTTCTAAATCCAATCAAACGGAAAATCAGAATCAGTCTCAAGAAAATAACAACCAGCCGAAATCTTTTGAAGATAATCTTCCTGATGTCGAAAATAATTCTGAATCGACAGAAGAATCTTTGACGGACAATGATGAAATCGAACCTATTTCAATTAATGCTAATAATAAAAATAACGCCAGTGAAGATGTCTTAGCTAATATTACCCATGAGCATTGCGATTCTGAGTGTAAAGCATTCGCTAATAATTTTGAACATTTGGAATATTGCCAGCAAGTCTGTGGCATCTCTCCCGCAAAGAAAGTTTCCACTTCAGATTGCAAAGAGAAAAAAGATTTAGCCAAAGATTATTGCTTCAAGGATTTGGCTATCAGCGAAAAAGATTTTTCCACTTGTGACAAGATAGAAGATTCAAATATCAAAAACTCTTGTAAAGATAGGATTACGCAAGATATTATTGAGCAAGCTAAGTAATTTGAAATTTAAAATTTAAAATTCCAACCTCGTTGGTTATATGTTTTCCGCTACCTTAGGTATAAGTTTTCGATAAGAATACATTCCCAAAGCAAAGACAGAAATTACAATAGCGAAAAAAACCAAAACATAGTGAGTTGAAATTACAGATTGATTATGAATCAATGCTTGCTTGGTAAAATGCACAATGAAGGCCAACGGGTTTAGGAGAAAAATAACATGGTATTTTGCTGGAATAATAGATAAGGGATAAATTATCGGCGAGGCATACATCAAAATCATCAAAAGAACTTCCCAAATCATCGCTAAATCGCGAAATTTAACATACAGCGGAGCGGTTATAAGCGAAAAAGATAGGATTAGAATATACATGAAAATCGAAAAGATAAAAAAAATCAAAATTGATCCAATGCTTGGCATAAATCCTTTGATAGCAAAAAATAAAGCAATCACAACGAGATTCATCAAAAAAATCATAGTCGCATTAATGGTTGAGGCAACTATTATTGTCCAGCGTGGAACATAAATCTTTGTTACTAATTGCGCTTTAGATAGGAGCGAACCCATGCCGGCAGTAGTACCCTCAGAGAAAAAAAAGAAAAGCATTAGTCCAACCAAAAGTTCCAGAGAATAAGTGCCACTAGCTCCGAACATAGCAGAAAAAACAAAATTCAAGACAGCAAAAATACAAAGAGGCTTCAAAAGAACCCAGATATATCCCAAAAATGATCCGTGATAGCGAAGTTTGAAGTCTGTTTTCGCCAGCATCCAGATTAGTTCACGATAATTTTCATGTTTTCTATTTTCCATAACTTCTTCTAATTATAAGCACATTAACAATATTATACAAACAATATAGCAAGACAAAATATGTGAGCGTTTCCACTTTGGCGATGAATAGCATGCCATACATTATAAAAAAAAGAAAAAGCATTACGTAGGACACTTTTTTTAAGGCTAGATAATTTTTTTCTTCACAGGATATTATGCTTTTATACAAACTACTCATAAATTGTAAAAATGCCATAGCAGAAAATGCCATTATATAAAAAACATTCAATTGATATTCCTTTCCGAATATATTCATTATACCATAGGAAAACAAAAACATCACAAACGTCCCAGGAATTAAGCCTAAGAACAATAACTTATCCACCTTTTTTATTATCACACTTTTGTCCTCAATTTGGTTCACAATCGGAAAAAAAACATTATTAAATATTAAAATAATTTGACCAACAAAAACTGACGTGGAAACTAGATAGGCACTATAAATTCCAAGTTTTTCAATTCCCAGTGTTTTTTCAATAAAAATCTTATCTATGGATGACATTACTATTGTTATTACAAATAGAATAATGGTTATTTTGGAATACTGGATAATCTTCAAGAATTTTTGCTTGTTCCAAGTAACTAGCTTAGGCCTTATTTTTAGGAAAAATATCAGGCCTAAAACAAAATATCCCGCAATTAGGGATATTAGATAATACTGATAGTCGTTGAATTTTAGAATAAAAAATAACAGAACAAACACAAAGAGAATGACTACTCCCTCGACAATTTTTAGGAATGATTGAAATTTAAAAAAATTAAAACTCTTAATGAAACTATCTAGCAGTGTCCGTATATTTGCCACAATAGCAAAAACAACTGCTAACAAAAATATCTTTTGATCAAAATTTAATAATTGCGCTATTTGGAAATAAAAGAAGACAGAAAAAACAATCAAGAGAAAACTTGAGGACAAGATAATATAGAAAGAATTGGAGAGATACTGTTTTTTGTCTTCTTCTTTCTGGCTGGATGAAATATATTTTATTGAAGTCGTATCTAGACCCAGCAAAACAAAAATAGAAAGAATGTTCGCCACAACAAGCACTAGATTATATTTTCCATATCCCTCGGGACCCAAAATTCTTCCCGCCAAAACATTCACGATGAAAAGCACGATTCCATTGAAAAATATCCCAAAAAAAGACCAAGACAACTGCCTCAAAAAATCTTTCATCGTCAGGCTGATTTCATGCCCAAAAACCCACCGGTGCACGATTTCAACCACTGCGATTATTTTTTGCTTCAAAATTTCAAACATAAGATAAAATATAATAATCAAGATACAAGATACAAACATCAAACAAATCACAAACTAATTATAATCTACTTATGACTTATTTCCCAATATCCACCCTGTCGGGGTCGATTCTTTTGAATAAAAGTCTTTCTTTTTTAGTTTTTATTGAAATTTTGTCTTTTTTAAGCCAAAATAACCTACTATTGACATATTTTCAATTTCTGGTAGTATTACATTACATAAGGATCCCGGCCAGAAGTTTATATACTTCACATAGGCGGGGGTTTTTATTTTATTCTGGTGGAAAGCAAGACATAAAATACTTTCTTTTTCTTTAGATTTATAATAAGCTATTTTTCATTTTACCCTAGTCCTATTTTAGACGATTATTAGACGATTGAATATTTATTTCTTCCTTCGATAGGCCAGAGCGATTTTTACCGCTGAAGTTATGATGAAAATGACATAAAAAATTCCAACAACCAAATCATTGAAACCGCTTGATATCGCTCCGCTAATTCCCATTCCCCCACCTTGGCTTTGGGAATATATTAGGAAAGTGACTATCATAATCACCGGCACAAACCAGCGAGCAAATCTCCACCACGCCTGAAAAACTTCTTCGCGCATTTTGTAGGTGATGAGGGAGAATAATAATACAAATGGCATAATAAAAATTATTGTAAGATTATCCTGATTTATAAAATCACTAACTATATTACAATATTCATTACGATGACAAGAATAACTACTAAATATTAAAAGTGAACTTATCAATACTGTCCCAATTATTCCTACCCATAAAACATTTTTTTTTGTCATATTTTTTTAAAAATTAATTAATTAGTATTTTATTTCCACCGCACCTTGCTTGGTCACAAACTCAGGAATAACCAAGCCAGATAATCTTTGCCTAATTGGACGCTTGTCGGCACTGCTATCATCTTCGCTGTCGATCAAGTCTTGCGGTTTAGACATAATAATGGTGACATCTTTTTTTGGTCTATAGTGTGATTCAACTGCATCAGAAGAGGTGCGCAAGCCAGTGGCAAACATTCGATATTTCGCTTTCTTTTTGTCAAAAATCCAAATATATTTTAGTCTGGTGTTTTTCAAATCAGTCAAAACCCCATTATATTCAATCGAAACAAGCTCAATATTTTCTATCCACTTAATGTTAGGGAATTTTTCTCGATAAGTTAGTATAGTGGTATTGCCAGCTTGATCAGTGATGGTGGCGGTGCTTGTTTTATTCTTTTTGAAAATTAGATTTTTAGAATAAACTACTGTGGTTGGATTTTCGTCAATTCCTTCTACTGTAATGGAATTGTTTTTTGTGTCAAAAAACATTCTGGCTTCCGGTGGGGTTTGATCCACTTCTTTTGTTGGAGGCAAAACCGTTTCGCCAACCTTTGGTTCCAGCAAAAAATCAATCTCGCCATCTCCCTCAAAGTCCACTGTCATAGGATTTGCATTTTCAATGATGCCGTCAGTCACTTCCATTTCAACTTTAGTTTCCTCTGAAGTTGGAATGCCAGCAAAAGTTGTTTTCGCTGTGACTTCACTATTTTCTGCTTCTTGCACTTCCAAAGTGAACGAGCCCTCTGCCAAGCCATCCAATTCCACAGTATGAGCAGTGGAAGCTGGCAAAGAAACATATTGCACCTCGCCAAATCGTTTATACTGTGCTCCGGGAATAGTTGCATTTGAAGCGCTGATTTCATTGCCGAAATTGTCATGCGCCGAAAGTGCAAGCGGTGAATGCAAGATATATTGTAATCTTTTTTCTGAACTAATCGAAGGCTTTGAGTTCGAAATATATTCAGGTAAATCAATTTCTGCTTTAGCTATAATGTTATTTTTGATGAAATCTCGCAACTCGGAAACTTCTAAAATATCCGCATGCTCTCGATTAAGATTATTTTTATTATATTCTTTCAAGTCCACCCAATATCTTTTCACATTTTCCGCGTCTTCATTCATCGCCAAAGCACTGGGAGCCACCACCGTGCCATCGCCATCAATCACCATCTCCGGTGAATATTGCAACTTCGGTTTTGTCTCTAGGCAAAAACTATGCAAATTTTTCATGCATTCTATCCCTGTCCAATATTTTATAGCTCCCATAGTTTCCTCTCCAAAACCGGCAATTTGATAGACGGAGATATTTGACGGAGCTGTCCAATTATCATCCAGCGCTTGGTGAGTATCTTCGCCATATTCTAGAAGTTTGGAATTTATTTTGCTCGGACTAGAAAGTTCATCTGAATCAGCGGGAACTTTCCCTTCTTCATCCAAAAGAAAATCATGCAATTCATCTGGCTCGTCAATTTCATGACCATACTTTTCCACAAAACTTTGAGTAAGTGATCCATCTTCAAATGAAACAACTGGGGTTTTCACAGCACTACCATCACCAGAAAAATATGCGCTAGATGGAATAAGATGATAGGCGCTCGACATATTTTCTCCTAAAATTCTGGCATTCTTAGGAGAAACAAAAAATGGAAGCCAGTCTGTTGGCAAACCTTGATCAAAACCATGCAAAAGTCCGCCAATGGCTTGCGGTGTTCCCGTTTGTGGCACGGCTACAAAAACAATTTTGTCAATCAAACTTTGCGCTTCTGATCCAAGTTTGTTAGTCAAGGACTTTGCCAATAGTCCTCCATTTGAGTGCGCCACGATGGTCACTTTACCGGATTTGGAAGTGCCGGTCAATCGCCTTAGTTCACTTATGATATATGGCGCGATTGATTTTCCTGAATAGAAAATTTTGCCATCGTCAACTGTTCCGGAATCCAAAATATCTTCAAGCGACAAACGCCAATCATATGGAACAGCTGAATAATCCGCGATAATTCCCTCTTCATTTTTCCATTTGTTCAAATCAGACAAAAATGATTTGTAGATATTTTTTTGCAGTATCGGCAAAACATTCGCCTCATCCAAGACATCTTTGGTATAGATATCATCATCTAAACTTTTTCCGTCTTCATCTAAAAACAATTTTTCCACGTCCGCATTGCGATTAGGTTCCCAAAGCTGATTGTCTCCCTCATATAATCTGCTTGCTTCTAATCCCGGAAGAAAAAGTACACTTGATGCACCACCAGAAGAAGTATTTGCATTTCTTGCTGCACTCCAACTTTCTTGAGAATAATCCCTACTAATTTTTTCTCCCAAAGCATTGGGATTCTCCTCAGTTTTTGGACCAGAAGGATCGCCATACCAATTATTTTTCAGAATAACTTTTGTTTTGTCATGCACGCTTGGATCGTTCTTTGTTTTATTTTCACAATAATTAGAACAATACTCGTAATACATCCATTCGTCTGGATATTCACTCCTGCATTCATCAAAGCAGTTCCCAAATAATTCACTATACACTTCTGGCTTGGTGACTTTTGACATTAGGGCTGTGCCTTGAGCATTATTTTCGAAATTAGAATTTTCAATTTGCAAATAACTCTCTGTGTTCCAATCATCACCATATTCCATCCCAACTTTTATATCGGCATAGCTATTATTTTTGAAATCACAATTTTTCATTTTCACTTTTCCCGAAGAAAAATCTACTGCGGGAGCGGATATTTCTACAGGAGAAGCATAGGCTGTCGGAAAAAACCAATCTTTAAAAATATTATTATTCATCACCATACCAGGACAATTTTCCGTGTTATATTCAAAATAACCACCCATATTCGAAAACTCCACAAATTCAAAAATAGATTCTGGATCATCCTCATAATCCCCCGGACCGCTAAATTCAATATTAGATATAAAAGATCCGAAACAATACGAATTATAAAATTCATTTTCTTCAAAAGCTGGTGCATTGCCGATTAATTTTATTTTTTCTTCCGCTGTTCCTTGAGCAATAACATTTCCTCTAATAATTAAATGACGAAAAGATAGTTGTGATCCTTTTTCAATTGTGAGTGTTGCTCCCCACTCAACATATATATTTTCATAACCAGACAAATCAGTATTGCTATTCCAAGTGGTATTTTCCGTTATATACCAATCTTCTAATATCTGTTCTTCGCCTTGCGCAAAATTTTGAGATAAATTTATTAGATCAATTCTCAAGGGGCTAATTACAAATATAACAATCAAAATTACAGTGAATATTTTTTTGTTTATTTTGCGCATTTTTTTTGTTTTACCCTATGGAGTAATTACATAATAAACCATAGGCTTTATATTATTAGATAAATTTAATTTTATTTTGACTATTTCTTGAGTCCGTACTCCATAGGGTGAATCCTATGGAGTAATTACATAATAAACCATAGGCTTTATATTATTAGATAAATTTAATTTTATTTTGACTATTTCTTGAGTCCGTACTCCATAGGGTGAATTTATCTTATTACACCACAATATTAAAAAAGATGCAATTATTTTGCATCTTTTTAAACTACTATTTACATTTCCCCATCTCCCTCTTCAATTTCCCCGCCACATCAGTCTTTTCCCAGGTGAAATCCTTATCGTCTCGGCCGAAATGACCATAGGCGGAAGTTTTTCGGTAGATTGGACGCTTTAGTTTCAAGGTGTCGGCGATAGCTTTTGGCTTGAAATCAAAATATTTTTTGATCAGTTCGATGATTTTTGATTCATCAATTTTCGCAGTGCCGAAAGTATCGATGTAGATTCCCACTGGCTGGGCCACGCCGATCGCATAGGCAACTTGCAATTGACATTTCTTGGCTAATCCCGATGCCACCACATTTTTGGCCACGTAGCGCGCCATATAGGC
>JBAZSS010000003.1:0-45661 GCA_041662285.1 Parcubacteria group bacterium | reverse complement strand
ACCACTACGATCAACTTTCGAAGGATCTTTGCCAGAAAATGCTCCTCCGCCGTGCGGAGCCACTCCGCCATAAGTATCCACGATAATTTTTCGTCCCGTAAGCCCAGCGTCACCAGGAGGCCCACCAATCACAAATCTTCCGGTTGGGTTGATGAAAATTTTAGTTTTCTTGTCGAGCAAATTTTCCAAAACTGGTTCGATGACTTTTTCTCGAATATCCGCTCGCAGTTTTTTCAAACTTACTTTGTCGCTGTGATGAGCTGAGATCACCACCGTTTCCACTCGCTTGGCAATGCCATTTTCATATTCAATCGTCACCTGGCTTTTGCCGTCTGGTCGAAGATAGGGCAAAATTCCTTCTTTTCTAACTTGCGTGAGACGCTTGGTGAGTTTATGCGCCAAAAGAATTGGCAAAGGCATGAGTTCCGGAGTTTCATCCGTGGCATACCCAATCATCAAGCCTTGGTCTCCTGCGCCCTGTTCCTTATATTCCCCCGCTTCTTCATCCACGCCCTGCGCAATGTCGGGACTTTGTTCATGAAGCGTGATAACTACTCCCACATCATCCGCAGAAAAACCATATTCCGGTTTGTCATAACCAATGTCATGAAGCACTTCTCGTACCACTTGGTCAATATTAACATAAGCCTTCGTTCTCGCTTCTCCACCCACCAAAACTAATCCCGTAGTGCAAAAGCATTCAATCCCCGCATGACTGTCCTTGTCTTGCTTGAGCATTTCATCCAAGATCCCGTCCGAAATGCGGTCACAAACCTTATCCGGATGACCTTCCGTCACTGATTCGGAAGTGATGAGTCTGATATTTTTTTTCGTTTCCATTTTATTAAATAAATTAATTATTATTTCACCTTATAATACTCCTTATACCAAGCCACAAAATTAGCGATTCCTTCTTCGATTCGAGTTGATGGCGCCCAGCCAAGTTTGCGAAGTTTTTTGATGTCAGCGACGGTCGCTGGGACATCTCCTGGTTGCATTGGAAGTAGTTTTTTCTTAGCTTTTTTTCCAAGACAATCTTCCAAAACCTCAATGTAACGCAAAAGTTTTTCTTCGCGGTCTCCGCCGATGTTCATCACACCATAATCTAGATTAGCATCTAGGACTGTGATGGTGCCGGAAACGATATCATCAATATAGGTGAAATTTCGTGACATTTTTCCACGATTATATACTTCGATTGGTTTGCCAGCTAGAGTGTTTTTTGTAAATTTGAAAAGTGCCATATCCGGTCGTCCCCACGGACCATAAACTGTGAAAAATCGCAGTCCGGTAGTTTTTAGACCATAGATATGAGAAAAGACATGTGCCATCAGTTCTGTGGCTTTTTTGGAAGCAGCGTAGGGTGAAATTGGCGTGTCCACATTGTCGGTTTCTGAAAAAGGTTGTTTTTTATTGTTGCCATAAACCGAAGATGATGAAGCATAGATGAAATTTTTGATTTTATATTTCGCACTCAAATTCAACAAATTAGTTGTGCCAAGAATGTTGACATCGGCATAAAGAAGCGGGTGCTCAATGGCATAACGCACTCCCGCCATCGCAGCCAAGTGAATCACTTTGTCAATTTTTTCGTTCTTGAAAATTTTCTCAGTTAATTTCTCATCACGAATATCTCCGCGGTAGAGTTTAAATTTGTAGCCTTTCAAAAAAATTTTTATTCTCGCCTCTTTTAAGCTTGGATCATAATAATCATTAAAATTATCAATCAAAACTACTTGGTCTCCCCTGTCCATTAACTTTTTGGCAATAGCACTACCGATGAACCCCGCCCCTCCCGTGATTAGAACTTTTGTCATATGTTTTATTGTTTCATGTTTCATGCTTCATGTTTCATGATACATGATTTTAAATAATTATAATATTCTTCGTTATGACTGTTTTTATTAGTATAATCAAGTAAGACTTTTTTTCGCGCTTTCTTTCCCATATCTTGTCTTAATTTTTCATCTTCAACCAGTCGGCTTATTTTTTCCACCCACTCGGAAGTTTTATCCGCTAAAAATCCATCCACGCCATCAGAAATTGCTTCGCTAAAAGTTTGATTTCTCACCGCCACAGTCGGAATTTCAAGAATTCCCGCTTCAAAAAATTTGAGTTCCGATCTTGATTCACAAAAAGGATTACCAATTTCTAAAGGCACTATGTTAATATCACATTTAAAAATATTATTGTAATATTCTTCTCGTGGCACTCTCGGCAAAATTTCAATGCGATCTTTGAATCTATTAAGTTTATTTTCGATATCTAGCGGTCCTGCTAAAAGCAATTTGACATTTTTATTTTTTTCTAAAATTTCTAAAAGCGCATCATTTATTGTGGCAAAATCCCTATTATGCGAATAAGTTCCAGAAAAATATCCTATCCGCAAAAATCCATCCTGTTTTTTTCTTTCTGATAATATTTTATCAGCAATTTCCAATTCATTATTGGAAATTTTATTCGGCACTATAAAAACTTTTTTATTCTTTTCTCTAATTTTCTGCGCTAAATATGAAACAGTAGTGGTGCATACCTTAACATATTCGTCATTTATAATTTCTGCGCCAATTCCTTTTTCATATTCTTTTTTTTCCGAGTCCGAAATAAGTGAAAAATAGTCCATATATTTCAAATATTGCGGATCGTAATCCAAATCATCCGTGTCAAAAATAATTTCTTTGTTTTGTTTTTTTATCTCGGAAATTAATTTAGCTATTTTTTCGTTATAAGCCACTTTATGCAAAACAAAAATCTTAAACTTCTTGGCAATTTTTGGCAAATTAAAATTATCCGCCACGGTCACGGCACATTTGAAATCATGGATCATTAATTCTTCCGCTACGCCAAAAGCTCGAAAATGAGCTTTGTCGCCTATTCCTCCTGTGATGAATAAGATTTCTCCTGAATTCACGAAAAAAGATTTGGCATAATCTTTGACATATCCCAAAACTATTTTTCCGCCAATTCTAAATCCACTTTTCTGAATCATCCGGCGAGCTTTATTCAATTTTATCAAAAAAGATTTCATATTCCCAACTAATCCCCCTTTTGAAATTCAAATTTCAAATCTTTGTCCAATATTTGCTCTTGATTATATTCTCCGTCCTTAGTTTTTAGATGAACTTTGAAAGGAATATTCCCTACTCCGGATTGCTTTTGGATCAGCAAGCGGTAATCATCAATGCCAAAACCAGCTGGCAGTTCATATTTTATTATCGCATTTGTTTCCCTGCCGATTAATACATGACAGATAAAACCGAAATATGTTTTTTCAAAATCTTCACCTTTATTCGCCAAACTCACCATTTTGCTTTCTAGGAAAGTTGAACCTTTCGGAACATAGACGCGCAGATATGAATGATAGTCTGAAGTACGCCAATCGCCATAGGTAGCGGTGTTTTTATAAATGATATTAAGTGTCACGGTCGGTTTTTCGAGTGTCAAATCAACGTCATATGAAACATCTCGTTTGATATAGTGATCAGTTTTTAGAGCGCCCATATTAGCATCCACCATCATCAAATAATCAGAATTCCAGCCCTTAGCTACCTTTCCGTCCCAATAAACACTTTCCACAAGACCTTGAAGATATGGGTCTTTGAAATTTATCATCACATTTCTATTTTGCAATTCTTTGTGTCCAAGTTCGGCAATCTTAGTGATATTTCCTAAGCTAAATAATTTTTCAATCATCATCGGTGCCATCTTTTTCATAATTTCCTTTCTGTTTTGCGTGTCTATTTCTGGATTCATAATATAGCGTTTTTCCACATATTCTTCCAATTTCAAAGCTCCATCCGTGCTGTTAAATGTGACGCCGTATCCTGGAACAGTGATCGGACCAGTTAGTTCCAAAACATCATTGAAAACTTCAGCATTAACCGCGATTACTCCATCGAAATCAGAACTTCTTCCCGCTAGGCGATAGAAATATTTGGCTTTTTCAACATTAGTTGGAAAATCCGGTGAGAAATTTGAATCGCGAAATTTCCACTTCTTTATATCCATCATTCGAGTGAAAGGATATGGTGGCACAATTTTAGCATCAATTCTTTGATCCAAAAGATTAGCATCTTCAAAGAAAGTAGAAACCACTTCGCCGTCCTTGACCTTCAAAATCGCATACTGACCCAAAAATCCTCCCCCTGGACGGAGCTCCATATTATTTTGAAGCATCAACATAAAAGTCCGCGTCACGCCATCTTTTTTGGTGAAATATTCTACCAGCTTATTTATCACATCCAGCTCTTTTTTTTCATCGTCAGGAATTGGCAAAAGGCCGGAAAATTTGGTAATCACCGCTAATGATTTTATAGCAAGGTCTCTTTTATTTATTTTAGAAAAATTGAATAAATATACTCCGCCTGCCAGAAGAACCAGAGCAATCCCAATTAAAATCATCCTTCTTCTAGTGAAAAATTTTTTCATTTATTTTTTGTTTATTATTAAATTAATTTGCCGGCAAAAACAAAAAGTATTTTACAATACTTGCTTTCCCCTACTGCTTAATTCTAACTCAAATATTAAATATTGGCAAAACTGATTTTGGAGGTTATAATAGAACATATGAAAAACTTTCAACAATTTAAGGATTTTTGCAAAAAATCACACTTCCTATTATTCCTAATCTTGGCCATTTTCTTTTTAAAGGGACTAGCGCTTCTCACCGTTATCCCAATTTTTAACGGCTACGACGAAGCTCGGCACTATAACACTATTCAATACCTAGCCGAATCAAAAGAAAAAAATTGGCCAACAATTGAAAAAGGCAAAACTAATGAGGGTGATTTAGTTCAACGTTTCAACTATAGCGAAGAGATAAAAAAAACGGCTGAAAAAATCCGTTGCGTCGGCGGAGAAGACAAATGTAATCTATATGAAAATAATCTTTTTATTCAAGGATCCTATGGTCAAAATGAAAAAGAAATCAACAGCCGACCATGGAAACAATACAATGATGAATATCCAGTGAATATAGCTTCTTCAGGAAAAAGCTTGTATCATAAGCTTGGCGCCATAATTGAAAAATTACTTAGTGAAAAAAGTATCTTGACCAGATTTTATACTCTTCGAATCTTTTCAGTTCTATTTGGAACAATAACTATTCTCATTTTCTATTTAATCTTAAGAAATATCGGTTTTTCAAAAAAACACAACCTGATTCTTACTGCCATCATTTCTTTCCAGCCTCACTTTTCTTTTTATTACACTTATATAAATTACGATTGCCTATTGATTTTATTTTTTGCTACTTTTGTTTTGGGAGCAATTCTTTCTCTCAAAAACGGAATCAATTGGAAAAACTTAACTCTGATGATAGCGTCTATCTTCTTTGGGATTTGGGTCAAGGGAACTGCCTACATACTCCTAGCTGTCTTTGTTTTTCTAATTTCTTTTCTTACATATAAGAAGTTATCCAAGAAAACTAACGTCAGGGCTGTCTATTGGTTATATTTTTTTCTAGCTATTTCTTTTTTTATCATAACAGTAACTCTTGAAAGATATTTACCATTGATTGGAAATTTCAATGAAATCGCCGGAAGTTTTTTCCGTTATTTTATGAAAAACGCTGATTTTGGGCTTATACTTTTGTCATCAAAGACTTATTGGGGAACATTGCCTTTTGGCAATTGGATTTCTGATAACCTCATCAACATCATCTGGCTTATTCAATTCATTTCAATCATCGGCCTATTTCTTTTTATTTTCTCAAAAAAGAAGCCCGAGTTTTTGCCGGAAAAAAAATATGTTATTTTCTTTATTTTGATGATTCTCGCTCTTCAAGCTGGTATCCGTCTGGCTGATTGGCAATATTTCGTTCAAAATGGAAAATTAGAATTACAAACTCCAGGGAGATATTTCTTCCCCAATATCGCCCTCCATATTACACTGGTTTTTATCGACCTAGGTATGATTTCTAAAACATTAAAAAAAGAAAACTATTTTGATTTTATTTTATCTTCCGGACTAGTTTTGATGTTTATTCTTTTTATGCATAATTTATTCAATTTATTATTATTAGATTTTTATTTATGAAAATAACCGGATTTAAATTTTCCAAAAAAATATTCCTATTGTTAATTTTGGCAATATTTCTAATTTTCATCTTTCTTAGATTTGGGAAAGAATTGATCTTTTTTGAAAAAAGTCTCCAAAAAAATTCCCCGATAAAAATCTCGAAGGGTCAAGAACTTTCCGGAAAATTTGAATCCACACGCGCAAATCTCACCCAAGTTGAGATATTACTAGGCGGAGGGAAAAAACTAACTAATCCGACAGCCGTCAAAGTTAAGCTAGCAGATGAAAATTGCTCCAAAATTATCCGCGAAGGATCAGTTGATCCTTCCTATTTAAAAAGAAAAGATATTTATGAATTCAGATTTTCCAAAATTGCTGATTCCAAAGGCAAAAAATATTGCCTTATTTTAGGATATGCACCTCAAGAATCTGATGCGAAAAATCTTCAAGTGTATACCTCAAATGGAAAGCCGGCTATGCGAGCAGTCTATACAAATAATAATATTTGGCAAAACATCGACGAGCTTAGTCAAAGAGTGTCTCAATATAAGCCATTTTTCTTGAAGCACTATTTTCTTTGGGTCATTTTTCTCAGTTTTATCATTTTTTCAATTTTCTTGATTATTGTATTAATTCTAATTTAATCTATACTATAAGGGACTATGTTTGAAACACCGCTAAATAAAAAAGAACTATTCTCTGTTTTTATCCTGCTTTTCTTGGGTCAAATTTGGCTTTCCTTGATCTTGGCTTTTTTAGGCATTTTTTATACAGCCATTATTTGGCTTTATGTACTTGGCGCCGGTTCATTTTTGGGCTATTTGATTTGGAAAAATTTTTCTCAAATCAAGCCAACTAAGAGTGAACTATTTTTCCTATCTTTAGTTTTATTTTTCATCATCCTCTTTTCTTTTTTTTCCCAACCAACAATTTTTTCCGGTCGAGATCAAGGTTCGCTTAGCGAAGCAGCTGTCCATCTTTCCCAAAATCACAAATTAACTTTTTCCTCTCCAGCAACAAAAGAATTTTTCAAAATTTATGGCCCAGGGCAAGCTTTGAATTTTCCTGGTTTTAGCTACAAAGAAAATGGTGATTTAATAACTCATTTTCCTCTTGGCTACATCGTCTGGCTAGCTTCATTTTTCTCTCTTTTCGGCCTTTTCGGTTTGACACTCGCTAATGGAGTTTCCTTTTTTGTTTTTTCTTGCGCTTTTTATCTTTTAGCTAAAAGGCTACTATCGCCTTTTTGTGCTCTTATAACTTGGGTTTTATCCACTACTGTTTTCACTTCTTTTTGGTTTTTTAAATTTACTCTCAGTGAAAATTTAGCTTTAGCGTTAGTTTGGCTTGGCATTTATTTCTTTGTTATTTTTTGGGATAATCCGAAAAAATCATACTTCATTCTTTCTTTTTTGATATTCGGCCTTTTGATTTTTGTCCGCATTGAAGGTTTAGCTTTTCTTTTAATTGCTATAATATTATTTTTCTTGAAATTTAAAAATCATCATCCATTTAGAATTTTGTTGGATAAAAAAATTATTTTTTTGTTTTTTGCCCTTATCACTCTTTACGGCCTAAACATTTTCATTGACTGGCAATTTTTCATTTCCATTGCCAAAGCGATCACTAAGCCATTTCTTGAATCTTCAAATAATTCTTTTTTGCCATCCAATCCGCTCCTTTCCATTTGGCAGATTATGAAGATATTTTATCTCTATGGACTGCTCATTTTTTTCCTCTTAGGCTTAGCTGGGGCTATATTATCCTTGCGAGAAAAAAAAATCAGGATACTCATCCCCTTTTTGA
Organism: Parcubacteria group bacterium; assembly: GCA_041662285.1. Classification (GTDB taxonomy): domain Bacteria; phylum Patescibacteriota; class Minisyncoccia; order Moranbacterales; family UBA2206; genus UBA2206. The sequence goes on along the minus strand of JBAZSS010000003.1, from coordinate 37,837 downwards.
TAATCTTGCCGGCCTTTATATATGTCATCTATCCAAACATTTCCGGCGATCACCCTTGGATGCTCAGACGCTTTATGTTTGCTATAATTCCCGTTAGCATTCTTTATTCAGTTATTTTTTTGGAAAAATTTTTTCGCCGAAAAATAATTATTTATGCTTTTTTAGTTTTATTTTTAGCTGGAAATTCACTGATGCTTTTCTATTTTCTAAGATCAATTCCAAATCCAAATCTGCTTGCACAAATTGAAAAAATTAGCCATAATTTCAAAAAGGACGACCTCGTTCTTGTCGATCAAAAAGCTACGGGAGAAAATTGGGCAATGATGAGCGGACCAATGAATTTTCTCTATGGTTTGCAAGCGGTTTATTTTTTCAATCCGCAAGATTTGGAAAAAATCGATCTTGAAAAATTTAACAATGTTTATTTCATCATTCCCAATGATAATTTAGATTTTTATTCAAAAAACAATCTCGTTGATAGATTAGAACCAGTTGAGAACTATTTCATAGAAAACAAAACGATAGGAAAAATTTCCCTGAGTGGAAAATTAGTTTTGCCGGAAGCTGAAACCCATCTAATTTTAGGCAAAATTTATTTACTAAAATAATGTTTAACCCAACTAAAAATATAGTTTTGGAACCAGTCTGGCAAAAAATTTATTTTGTTGGACGTGTCGCTATCTTAATTTTTTTCTTATTAGTTGTTCTATATTTCCTAAAAAACACCCTCTTCCCTTCAGAAAAATTCGCTTTGGATTTTAACAATCAGAAAATAGAAGAAAGCTTGCTGGGCTATGAGGATGTTTCATCTTTGGAAAAAATTTTTAGCGCCTATTCCAAGGATAATTTTTCTTTTGCTAATTTCAAAATAACCGCCAAAAAAAATCAACCTAATTTAACAGACAAGGAAGTGTTGTTGCGAAAAACCTACTCGGCTTTTGCTTATCCACTCTCAGATCAACTGGCAACTTTCCCTGACAGAACATTACTTCAAAATAACAATGATTTTTTTCTTGTTTCCAACGGAAAAATAAGAAAATTTTCTTCATTCAAAACTCTCGAAGCTCTCGGATATTCGCAAGATAATTTTCAAAAAATAACTGACGAGGAAATTGGCTACATGGAAAAAGGTGAAGAAATAACTGACACCCAAAATTATCCCGACAATTCCCTGTTTTTAATTGATGGAACCTATTACGAACTCTTAGTTGGTGCTTTGCGTCCTTTCGTGAGTGAAAAAGCCTTTCTTTCACATTGCGAGAAAAATCAAGCTTTAGTAAAAGATGATGATTTTTTGAAAAAATATTCCATCAACCAAGATAACCTAATTGGTTTTGCTAATGGAACCCTTTTGTCTTTTGACATCGGAGTGTTTTTAGTCGAAGAGGGAAAGGTAGTGCCATTTAACAATCCGGAAACTTTTCTGGCTTTGGGTTATAACTGGGATGATATAATTTCTGCTAATGAAGAAGAGATTGGTCTGTATCAACGCGATAAGGTTTTTTCCATCAGCCGGCCACATCCATCAGGAACAGTTTTCCAAGATCAGGATAGTGGAAAATATTATTTGATTTCGGGAAAAGATAAAAAAGAAATCCGAGGAGAAAATATCCAACGCATCTATCTCAAAAGAAAACCCGTTTTAGTAAACGAAAAAAGTCTGAGTTTTGATATTTCCTGTAAGCTAGAAAAGAAGTTATGGCCGTTTAACTCTTATGGTTGCCAAATGCCAACGGCAACCTTGGAAAAAATAACTGGAAAAGATTACCAATTTAAATTAAATTCAAATTCTACTTTTGAAATTTCGCAAGTTAATATAATTTTTTCTCGAGAGATAAATTGGCTCAATATGCGAGATATTTTCTCGGATATAAAACAACGCCTCTTGGGAAGTTATGGCTATGGAGAAACACTCTAAACAACAATTGGAATTATTGGTATATAAATTGCTCCACGATGTTCTTTTTTTGTGGCTTTTTGGAACCGTTTGCTTGCTCACAGCGCAAAATATATTGCCTAATTATTTTTTCAGTGAATTTTCTTTAGCGAAAATAATTTTTGGACTTTTCGCTATTCTATTTCTCATCGGATTTTTTGGCAAAAGACAAGATGTTTCTAGCGAAGAAAATAAAGAAAAAACAAAAAAACTAAGCGAGACCTTAGTTTTTCTGATTATCATATCCTCTGCTTTAATTATAAATTCATTTAGAACTTTGGAAATTTTTCCCCTAATTGCTTCTTGCGTTTTTGCCTTGTTTATCTTCTTTGCTTTTTTCCAAATTACTTCCAAAAGCCAAAAATAACTTTAGGACTTACGCGTTTACCTGAAAATCTATTTATGTAGCCATGACAATGGCAGGATTATAATAAACTACTTATATCTATAATCTTAGTTTGTTTTTTTATAATTTCAGCGAACAATAGATTTGAAGAGAAATGCGTAAGTCATGAATTTTTCAAATATTCCAGTGTTTCCTGTGCACATTTTTCCCAAGAAAATTTATTAGCTTGCGCAAGGCCTTTGGAAATAAAATCTTTCCTAAGTTCTGGGTTATCCAGAATTTTTTTAATTTGCAAAGACAATTGTGAATGATCTTTTGGTTCAAAATACAGTGCTGCCTCCCCCGCTACTTCAGGAAGAGAAGAATTATTAGCACAGACCACTGGGACGCGAGAATTGAAGGCCTCAAGCACTGGGATGCCAAATCCCTCATAGAGTGACGGAAAACAAAAAATCTCCGCTCCGCGCATTAGATGCCCTAAATCGGCAAATTTTATTTTACCAGGAGTTATTATTTCCAGTTTTGCCGGACTATTTTCAATTTGCGAGAAAATTTCTTTCCATAGCCAAGCTTTTTCTCCAGCCAAAACCAATTTCACATCTTTATATTGTTCTTCTTTTTTTAGTTCTTCAAATGCGCTAATTAGTGTTTTTAGATTTTTTCTGGGTTGAAGAGCACCGATATAAAAAATGTAGCGTCCTTGGATATTAAATTTATTTCTAATTTCCTGTTCTTTTTCGGGATTTCGATCTTTGTCAAAAACTTCCTTGTCAAAGCCATGGTTTATTACCTTGATTTTATTTTCCTCTATCTTAGGATAAAATTTTAAGATATCATATTTCGTCGCCTCGGAAATGGCAATTATCCCGTCACTTCTTCGCACTGCCCAGCCGACCAAAAGATTGAGTTTTAATAAATCACCGGCCCTGAAATGATCCGGGAAATATTTGAAAGCTAAATCATGAATCGTCACCACTGTTTTCATTTTCTTGTTGCGAAAGAGTGGAATGTTATGCATTGGCATCCAAAGTACATCTGGTTTTTCCCAGAAAAGACTGAGACACAGACGAATTTGCGTCCAAAAAAATGGAAAAGGAATTTTCCAAATTTTATAATTAGAAAAATTTGCCGGAGTGAGCTCCGGATTAAAATTCTTCTTGTGATAAATTAGAAATTGACTTTTTGGATCAAGTTGCCCGAAATATTTCAGCATATTTAGAATATACACCCTAGTTCCATCAATTCGCGCCCAATCCAAATCTGCCGCTTGAATAGCAATTTTCATATTTTACGAAATACGAATCTAATACGAAATACGAAATACGAAAAATTTCTTGTTCGTAATTTCGTTATTTCGTAGTTCGTAAATTTATATTTTTAAAGTTTTTAAATAGGCTCTTAATTTATCTTTTATTTCTGGATGTTTTAAACCTAAATAAATACTAACTCGCAAAAGATTAAAAGGATCTCCTGTATCAAGCCAAGCTCCTTCTAAAATTTTTCCATAAAGTGGCTTTCCCTCTTTCATCATTATTTCAAAAGCATCAATCAGGCGAATTTCCCCAGAATTTCCATGTTCAATTGTAGATAAAACCTTAAAAACTTCTGGAGTAATTATATATGCGCCAATTGCCACTGTCAGTGCCGGAGCTTCTTCATTTTTTGGCTTCTCTATTAATTGTTTTATTTCTATTGTTTCTTTATCAAGTGAAATACCTGTATAAACACCAAACTTATGCACATCTTCACGAGAGACTTCTGTTAAGCCTATTACAGGATCATGATATTTTTCATAAGTTTCAATGAGTTGTTTCACTATTGGAACTTTACTATCATAAACAGTGTCTCCAAAAACTACCGCCACTGGCTCATCTCCCACCAAGTGAGCTGCCTGAAGAATTGCATGTCCATCTCCTAATTGATTAGATTGTCTGACATAAGAAAACTTAGCTAATCCTTGAATTTTTTTCAGTTCTTCCAATAAATCTGTTTTATTTTTTTCTGCTAACTTATCCTCCAATTCATAGGCAATGTCAAAATGATCTTCGATTGCACGTTTTCCGCGACCTGTCACGAAAATAATTTCTTCGATTCCAGCTGCTACCACACTTTCTACTACATATTGCACTGCCGGCTTATTTAGCACCGGAAGCATTTCTTTTGGTTGAGCCTTAGTAGCTGGCAAAAATCTCGTTCCAAAACCTGCTACTGGTAAAATTGCTTTTCTAATTTTTTGCATATATATAATTAAAATATTAAATCAATCTTTTTTTGGCAATCGCTTTGAGTTCTTCATTGAATTCCAAAATTGCTTTGTCAATTATCGGATCAAATTTTTTGTAAATCTCTTTTTCTTTGACAATATTTCCAGCTTCTAGGAGAGTGTCAAATGTTCCAGCGTCCAACCATGCGCCGGAAAATGTACTAACTTCCAATTCTCCTTTTTCCAAATAATAATTATGCAGTGATGTTATTTCCTTTTCTCCTCGTTCGGATGGGGTCACATTTTTGGCTGCATCCGATACTCGATTATCAAAAATATAAAGTCCGGGAATAGCATAATCACTAATCCAATTTTCAGGTTTTTCTACAATTTCCACCGCCTTATTATTTTCATCAAATTTCACCACGCCATAACGCTCCGGGTCAGAAACTTTTTTGGCAAATATTTTCCCGCCAGATTTGAAATTTTTGATATCCTCAGAGAAATCATCTTCAAAAATATTATCCCCCAAAATCATCGCCACATCGCCCTTATCAATGAAATCTTCACCCAAAACAAAAGCTTCCGCCAAGCCTTTTGGCAATTTTTGCACTTTAAAATCAATACGAATGTCATATTTTTCAAAAATTGAACCCAAAAGATTCAAATATTGCCCACTGTGTTCCGGCGCTACAATAATCAAAATGTCTTTTATCCCAGCCTTAATGAGCGTATTTAGCGGATAAAAAATCATCTGTCGGTCATAAACCGGAAAAAGTTGCTTAGAAGTTGTCGCGGTGAGTGGAAACAGTCTTGTCGCTGTTCCACCCGAGAGAATTATTCCTTTCATAATATTATTTTAAATTTTTATAAATCGGAAACCTCTTACAAAGCTTGATTACTTCAGTGTGAATTTTCTTTAGTTCTTTTTTATTATCCTTATTTTCAATTGCATCCTTTATCCACTTGGAAATAATTTTTATCTCTTTTTCTTTCATTCCACGCGTGGTGATGGCTGGCACACCAATGCGAATCCCACTTGGGTCCATTGGACTCCTTGTGTCATTGGGAATCATATTTTTGTTAAGTGAAATTCCAATTTCGTCCAAGGCTTCTTGCGCCTCTTTTCCGCTCACGCCCTTTGAGCCCCAAACATCCACTAGAACCATATGATTATCCGTTCCTCCAAAACAAATGTCAAATCCATATTTTTTCAGCTCTTGTTCCAAAATTTTGGCATTTTTTATAGTTTGCACAGCATATTTTTTGAAAGCTGGTTTCAAAGCTTCACCAAATGCCACGGCTTTGGCGGCAATATTATTTTCATGCGGTCCACCCTGAAATCCTGGGAAAGTAGCTTTGTCAATGGCCTTGGCATATTTTTCTTTGCACATAATCATTCCACCTCGTGGACCACGCAAAGTCTTGTGAGTTGTGGTGGTGACGATATCAAAATATGGCACTGGATTTGGAAGAGCTTTGCCAGCAATTAGTCCAGCAATGTGAGCGATGTCAAACATCGTGATTGCTCCAACCTTTTTGGCAATAGCTTGAAATTTCTTATAATCCAATTGTCTTGTATAAGCGGAAAAACCAGCCAGGATCATTTTTGGTTTTTCTTTAATGGCCATTTTTTCCAATTCTTTATAATCTATTTTCCCTGAAGCATCTGTTTTATAACGCACAAAATTATATATCTTAGCAGAAAGCGTCACAGGATGACCATGCGTCAAATGTCCGCCGTGTGCCAAATCCATGCCTAGAACCTTGTCTCCTGGCTGGAGAACTGCACTATATGCAATCATATTAGCCGGTGCGCCAGAAAGTGGCTGAACATTCACATGCTCCGCGCCAAAAAGTTTTTTCGCTCGAGTAATGGCCAAACTTTCCACCACATCCGTATATTCTTGACCGCCATAATAGCGATGTCCTGGATAACCTTCGCTATATTTATTGGTAAAAACAGATCCCAGTGCTTCAAGCACTGCCTCTGACACATAATTTTCACTCGCAATCATTTCCATACCTTCCTGCTGGCGTTTTAATTCCCCCATTGTTGCTCTATAAACTTCCTTGTCTTGGTTTTTTAGATACTTCATAATTTTTTACGAATTTTATTAGTATATTCGTACTTAATTAGTAATTAGTAAAGATTTACCTTTTCAAATACTCTTTCAACGCCTCCTTCCAACTTCTCATTGGATTTAATTTAGTGTTTATCAAAACTGAATAAAACGGTCGCTTAGCTGGTCGAGGAAATTCATTTCCATCAACTGGAATAATTTTAATTTTTATTTTCGCTTGACGATATAATTCTACGACAGCTTCGTACCATGTGCAAGGGTCGCTATTCACAATATGATATATTCCAAAAGGCTTTTTGGCATCAATTATTTCCTTAGTTTTTTTGGCTAAATCCGGCGCATAAGTAAAGCAACTTGTTTCTTCGTCTACTGCCTTAACTTCCTCATTCTTCTTTCCCACTTCAAGCATTACATCAAAAAAACTTCTTTTTGCTCCTTCTCCCATAGCTGGACTACCAAATAATTTGGAAAGTCGAATAATATAATAACTTTTCATATTTTTTGCTACTTCTTTTTCACCCATTAATTTCGACTTTCCATAATTGCTAATTGGCGCAGGCTTTGCCGTTTCATCAAATCCAACCTCTGGAGCAAATCCCTGATGAAGCGAACAAGAAGCACAAGAATGAGAGCAACCAGCCGGTTCCGGAATTTCCGGTTCACCATCAAAAACATAGTCGGTTGAATAATGCACCAATACAGCCTTGTTTTTTTTGGCTGACTTGGCTAAATACCCCGGCGCCTTACCGTTTAACTCCAAAGCTAATTTATATTCCTTTTTATCTTCCTCGCATTTATCCACCGCATTATATGCCGCCGCGTTGATGATAATATTAGGTTTTGTAAAACCAATTTTTTTGGAAACTTCTTTTTCCTTAGAAATATCAATATCTTCTCTATCCCACGCAATTACCTTATAATCCTTGTCTTTCTTAAATGTTTTTACCAACTCCTGCCCCAGCATCCCCTTACTCCCTATAATTAATATTTTTTGCATAAAATTTTGATTATTATTGGATTATTTTGGCTTTTTTGAGCCATTTATTTCGCTATTGACATATTTCCAGAATCTGGTAGTATTATATATAGAAAAAGGCTTTCGGCCGTGGTTTATACACCACACTTAGCGGAGGGTCTTTTTTTATTTATCCGCATATCATGGACCGTCTGTTGGAAAAACGGAAATTAAAAACTTTTGACTTTTCTTTTTCTCTTCTTTAATTTGCACACAAAATAATTCGTGTTCCGCTGTTATACCATAAAAACGATGCAATATTTCTGAGGATGTGTTTGGGTTTTCTTTTGATTTCGGCTCAAATCGTGAATTTCTAATTAATTCTACAGCACAACTAAAATATTTCATACGCCTTACTCGATCACGCCAATTTTCTTTTTCAAACAAATGATGCCAAAACAAATCTATGAATATCTTGTCTTTATTAAAATATGCTGATCGCAAATAGGCACGACGTTTCGATTTTCTTTTTATCTGCGAGTAAAGTCCAAAAGCTTTTTGATGAACCTCACTAAAATCAGAACCTGAATATTTTTTAATTTTTGTTTTATATATTTTCATCCTTCTCGATAGCTTTGTAAATATGAGTTTAAAATTATCCTTACTAACTTAATCAGCTAAATATTGCTAATTTTGCAAATATTATATACACTTAATTTATAGTTTAATTATAACAAAAAAACTGGGATTTGTATATTCGTAAATTTGTATAAATTCGCCCGCCTCGCGTCGACGAACAATCACCTTGCGAGTCGAGGCGGGTAATTCGTAGTGTTATGAAAGAACAAATCGAGAAAATTAGGAAAGAATATGAGGAAATTTCCACTGAGCTTAATAGCCCGGATATTTTTAGTGATGCCAAGAAGATGGGCGAACTTGGCAAAAGACAAGCTGAACTCTCAGAAACGATGGAGAATATAAACGCATTGGAAAGAATGGAAAAAGCAATGGCAGAGAATGCTGTGATTATCAATTCCGCTGAAGAAGATCCAGAAATGAAACAAATGGCTATGGAAGAAAATGTCACCCTGAGCGCAAAAAAGGCCCTCTTGGAAAAAGAATTAGAAAAAACTTTTCTTCCTAAGGATCCTAATGACCACAAAAATGTTATCGTGGAAATTCGGGCTGGCGCCGGTGGAGATGAATCGGCTCTTTTTGCTGGAGATCTTTTTCAAATGTATGCTAAATATGCGGAAAAAAATCGTTGGAGCACCGTACTTCTCAATTCCAATGTCATCGGGATTGGTGGGTATAAAGAAGTTGTCTTTGAAATTAATGGAAATAATGTCTATGAAAAAATGAAATATGAATCTGGGGTGCATCGCGTGCAAAGAATTCCTGAAACGGAAAAAAATGGCCGAGTACACACTTCTACCGCTACTGTGGCAGTTTTGCCGGAAGCAGAAGAAGTAGATTTAAAAATAGAAGAAAAAGACATCAGAATTGACACTTTTTGTTCTTCCGGCCCTGGAGGACAATCCGTCAACACTACCAAATCCGCTGTGCGCATCACTCACATTCCGACTAACCTTATAGTTTCTTGCCAAGATGAAAAATCCCAAATCAAAAATAAAGAAAAGGCTATGAAAGTTTTGCGCTCTCGTCTCTTGCAGTTGGAAGATGAAAGAAAAGCCAAAGAACTTGGCGACGCACGAAAATCGCAAATTGGTACGGGTGACCGCAGTGAAAAAATCCGCACTTACAATTTTCCACAAGATCGCATCACCGATCATCGCATAAAACAAAGCTGGAGTAATATTAAATCTATCCTTGAAGGAAATTTAGACGAAATGATGGTTGTCCTACAAGAGGAAGATGCGAAAAGAAAATTGGGGAAAATTTAAATTAAGAAGAGATGAATATAAATCAGATTCTCGCTGAATCAATCGAAAAACTAAAAGAAAAGAAGATTATAACTCCGCAACTTGATGCGGAGCTTTTGCTCGGCTTTATTCTCAAAAAACCTCGAGAATATGTGATGATTCATCTGGAAAAAGAATTAACCTCTAGGCAAGTCGCGAAATTCACTAATCTTATCAAAAGAAGACTGAACTATGAACCAATTGCCTATATTCTCGGTCAAAAAGAGTTCTACGGCCTTAATTTTAAGGTAAATAAGCATACTTTGATTCCCCGCCCAGAGACAGAACTATTAGTTGAAAATGTTTTAAAATTGAATCCGCAAAATAAAACAATTATCGATATTGGAACCGGTAGTGGAAATATAATTATGTCTATCGCAAAGAACAATGAACAACAATCAATGAACAGTAATAAAATTAAATACTTCGGAATTGATATTTCAGAAAAAGCATTGGCTATTGCCAAAAAAAATTCTAAAATTCATAAACTTAACAATAAAATCAAATTTATTAAATCTGATTTACTAAAATATTTTATTGATCATTGTTCCTTGATTACTAATCACTGCATTGTAATTGCCAATCTCCCCTATCTTTCGAAAAAAATTTATTCTGAAGCGATGCCTGATGTAAAAAACTTTGAACCAAAGTCCGCTCTACTTTCCGGAATCGATGGACTTGATCATTATGAAAAATTATTTAAACAAATAAAAAATATCTCATTGATCATTGATCATTGTTCGTTGATTCTTGAAATAAGTCCTGAACAAAAACAAAAAATTGCAAAATTAATCAGAAAATATTTTCCTAATGCCCATATTGAATTTCGAAAAGATTTAGCCCAAAAATGGCGCGTTGCTATCTTTGAGATATAATCGACTAGGCCTATTTTCAAAGCAAAAAATCGCGATTTCGCGATTTTTTGCTTTATCAATAATACCTAAGGCATTAAAGAACAATTATTCAAAAAAGACTATTTCTTTTTCTTCTTTGTTGCTTTCTTTTTTGCTACTTTCTTTGTAGCTTTTTTCTTTGTAGCTTTTTTAGCTGCTTTCTTTTTTGCTGCCATGTTGATTTCACCTTCCTTTCTATTTTTATTTTTTTAACTTTAAAATAATTTACATTTTTATTTTCGACCTTTTGTTTTGAAAAAAATTATTCTTCCGAATGTTATCGGATAAAAATATTTTTCTTAACTTAATTATACAACATATATTTTTTTTTGCAATAGAAAAAAGTTATCCACAGGTGAAAAAAATAAATTATTTCTTTTTTATAAAAATATTTATGAAAAAAATTAATTTGCTAAATTATTTTTTAATTTTTTAAAAAATAATTAAGAGAAATAATTATTAAGAAGTTAAAATTATCTATTTATTACGCCCTAAATAAGCTCCTTTGTCTAGTTGACGCTTGCACCAGATGAAGTTAAAATTTAGTAGAAGAATAGCTTCAACGAAAGCACGTTAAAAACAATAAATATTAAATAGAAAGGAAGGTGAAAATTATGGATAACCAAGAACTAGATGAAAAAACTACAGAAGAAGAATCTACTCAAAATAAAATGAAAGAATGGTTAGAAGATAATATGCGAATTATCGTAAGCATTCTTATCGTAATTTTGATTGCTGGAGGAATCTATTCCTATTCTAAGCGAACAGAATCTCCACAGATTGATGAGCCGACCATAGCCTTAAATGAAGAGAATAATTCTATTGTGAAACAAGAAGCCGTCAATGACAGTACTGTTTCTGGCGAAAAAGAAACTTCTTCGATTGCTACAAGTCAAGAAACTGAAAATTCTTTGATTGAAACAGCAATTAAGGGCGACAGTCAAACAAAATTAGCGCGAAGAGCTCTTGCTGATTTTCTTGAAAAAAATCCCGATTCAACGCTCATGGCTGAACACAAGATCTATATTGAAGATTATTTGCGTAAAAATTCAGGACACAAAGGAAGAGTTTCTGTAGGCACATCAATAGAATTCTCAAAAGATTTGATTAAGGATGCAATTTCAAAATCTAAAAATCTCAACGACAACCAATTGAAAAATCTACATAAATATGCCGTTCGAGTACCATCGTTGTCATAATAGATTTCCTTTATTCATAATCACTTTGTTCTTTTTTTAGGCAAGTATATTATTACTTTCTATATAACAAAAATCCTTCTCGCTTAGCGGGAAGGATTTTTGTTATATATGTAAAATTCAGTATATTTTCACACTATCCCCTATCTTGAAATTATATTTGTCCGTTAGTCCACTATTTATTTCCAAAACCTTATCCGCCGTAATCTGCGGATTGATTGTTTCTAGAGATTCATGAGAAACATTTTCCGCAATATGGACTATTTTCCCTTCGTTTATCCAGAGTATATCCAAATCAAATTTCGCATCTTTCATCCAAAAAGAATATTTGCCATATTTTCCAAAATCAAAAAGCATCCCTTCTTTTTCTCTCATTTTCGCTCGACCACCCAAGCCTTGCATCTGCTTTTCGGGAGTTTTCGCCAATTCTACAAAAAACTTTTGACCCCCAATTTCAACTATTCCATGTTTACTAAAATAAAAAGATCCTGTTATTATCGACGTTAAAAAAAATATTAAGAGAATAATTGCTAATATCTTTCCAGTATTTTTTGTTTTTAGATTAATTTTTTGCATTATCCAATTTAGAAATTTTTCTATTTATAATCAAAATTGAAGTTATCATAATTATTAACACTAAAAGCAAGGTAATCCCCTTGCCAATCGCCCGAGTGTTAAGAGCAACACAAGCGATAATACTTGTAATTATCCAGTAACCCAGAACTATTTTTCGCTGAGACCAGCCTAATTCCATCAGCTTGTAGTGCAGATGGTTTCGATCGGGAATAAATATTGATTTCTTATTGCGAATTCTTTCGCCAATCACCCAGAAAAAATCAATAATTGGAATAGCCAAAGCTAAAAGAGAAGTAGCAATTTTTGTGCCAGCGAAAATAGCCAAAATTCCCAAAGAAAAACCCATAAACATTGCGCCCGTTGTTCCAGCAATGATTTTCGATGGATAAAAATTAAACATCAAAAATCCCAGGATAGTTCCCATTAAAATTGCACACATAACAGCGATGGGTGGCTGGTTTACCTCTGAGCGAAAACTCAAAAAAAATATCGTAGCCACTGTTATAAAAGTAATGCCACCAGAAAGACCATCGATTCCATCTGCCCAATTAATAGCATTCATAAGTAAAACTAACCAAAAGATAACTAGGGTAACAGAAAAAACCACGCCCAAGCTTGAATCTAACCTCAAGATTCCGCCATTTAGCGGATTAGTCACATAATAGATTCTGACTCCCATAATAAAAACAAAAACTGACACAGCGATTTGCCCAAAAAGTTGAATTTTCCAGCGAATTTCTCCGAGATCATCCCAAAAATAAACTGAGAGAAGAATGATATTGCTAATCAGAAAACCATAAAGTTGAGGGGTTATAAACAAATCTCTATTCACGAGAATCGAAAAATCAAAAATCACAATCATCACCAACCCACCCAGTCTTGAGATATTATTTTTGTGAATATGGCGCAAACCAACCCTGCCTAACCATTTTATTTCTTTCGTAAAAAGAATAATCCCATAAATTGAAATTACTGTAAGTGTCAGTGAAATTAGAAACGGGATTAGATATTTCATTTTATTTTCTATTTACGTTTAGGCGTCACCCAGAATTCTCCGAAATATTTTCCGAGCATTATTCTGGTTTGTGAATCAATAGCCGGCATTGAACCAAGAAATGGCGAAATAATCGGCACTAAGGCCCATTGTAGTATCATATATATATTTCTCCATTTAGAATATTTTTTAGGACGTGGTGGCATCAAAAGGAAGCTAAGCGACATTGATATAACTAAACCCATCATAGCCAAAGTCATGAGATAACGCGTGATAAAGGGAAGATTATGTGCTAAAACAGATTGATTGAATTCATCCCCGCCAAAAATAAGTGGAAGCCACCCTAAGATCGCCAAGATCATGCTAGCTGTTGCCCAACTGTGATGTCCTTCTAACATTTCAAAGGCTACGGTAAATTTTTTCCAACGCGAAATTTTTTTGTCTGGCACAATCGCTCGCATAACAGTTGGGAAATGTTCAATGCCATAAGCCCAGCGTCTTTTTTGCTTATATTGATTCTTGATAGTTTTCCAATATGTTTCTGCTAAAACTGCATCCAAAGAAACTGGCAAATGAATCGGCTTTACCCTATAGTCTCCGTGAAAATAGGAAAACCCTTTCCAGTAAATTATCGAGTCTTCATTGATTATATTCACTGGCCAAAATCCAACTTTCACCAAAGTATCAAAAGATTCACTGTGCGAAGCGAATGTCACCATTCCTTCTGGTCTGGTACTTTGAAAGATATGCCAAAAACTTGAACCTGTCACAATCACCCGCACAAAAGCGTTAGTGTCCCAAAGATTATTGTGGTACATCGGCAAAGGCTGATAGGCGAGTTGCAAACGTTTAGGCTCTGTTATGAAGTTATATGTAAGCGCAGCAAAATATTGCGGATGAGCCACAGTATCGCAATCAAAATTAGATAGAAGAACTTTTTTATAATCAACTCCGTGCAAATCAAGATATTTCATAAGTTCTTTAGCCGCAAAAGTTGCGTTTGATGCTTTGCATTTCATTTCTCCTCCGGCTACAATATGCGTGGTAACAAGAAAATCACGAAAAACTCCTTGGAATTTATTTTTCAGATAATTAACTTTTTCTAGTCTTTGTTCTTCTGACTCTCTTTCTTCTGTAGCTAAGAGAATGATAAATTGCTGATTAGGAAAATTGCAGTCAGCTATAGCTTGGATTGCCGGCTCAATGACTTCCGCTGGTTCTCCGGCAGTTGGCAAAAGAACTACATGCACGATTTCCCGCCAATCCAAAATTTGATCTTTGATTTTTGAGATTTTTTCAATTTCTTCTAAATATTCTTGGCACTTAAATATTTCTTTCTTTAAAATTTTCTTTTCTTTTCTGGGTAGTTCATTACTCTCTGTCAGACTTTTAGACATATTTGAAATACGTTCGTCTATTATTTTTGCATACTTATCTGGATTCATAATATTTTGACACCTTTCCCACCAGTCAATTTCCTTACCCGCCCTTAGCTTTTTGTATCCTACTACTGAATAATACGCGATAAAAATCGTTCGATAAATCCAGTAGATATCAAAGACTATAATAAAAATAGCCACATAAACAGGTAAAAGAAAAGAAAAAATAAACATGCCAATAAGCGTTGTCCAAGTCAAAATTCCCGGAATAACTTCCAGCATTCGCTGTATGCGACGCTTTTTAGGGTCTGTGGTTTTTGGGTCAGGAAAATTAAACATAAGTTATTCGCTTCGCGAACCGGCGCTACGAATGCCGGACATGCGAATCATCCCTCAAGATTATTCGTAGATTCGCATCGAATTCGTAGATTCGCATCGGTTTTAATTAATAGTTTATTAGTATAACACTAACCGAAGAAATTATCAAGTTTATTTGAATAATAACTGAAGCTAGAAGCAAGCTGTAGCTGGCGATTCTTTCTCTGTTTTTATAGAAGAAAAAAGCCAAGCTAAAATTTACTAAAAATAAAAATAGACCGATGGCTGGCGCTAAAAAAGATTGTTTCCAATTTCCGAGATTATCCACTCCAAAATAGACATTGTAGTGCAAAATTATGTTCCTCTGGGTCTTATTGATAAAAATTGCCAGAATTATCCAATTAGTTAGATTAGCCAAAAAATTAAAAATCAAAAGCCAAAGCACAATGTGATTTTTGAAAAATTCTTGGTTGAAAAAAAGCTTGAATTTATAAATTAAGCTTTTTTTTGAGTTATTGTTTATTTTAATTTTTAATTTGTTTTCCATATACTTATTCTTCTTTTGGTTTTTCCAGTGATATTGGTTCGATAATTTTTTCTCCTTCGGTGATGCGCGCCACATCTTTGTCAATTTTTCCCAATTCCTTGTAGGCGATATTATATTGGTTGACGGTTGTGCCCAAACCATTGCCCAATTTTTTCATATAATCTTCAAAAGCCACAATATGCCTGCCGAGCTTTTCCACATTAGTTCGAATAGTCTTGGCGCTTTCTTCAATTTGAAAAGCTCGCAGACCCTGAAGCACAGTTTGCAAATATGCGAGGAAAGAAGTTGGGGAAACTATGATCACTTTTTTGTCTTGAAAAGCATATTCGATGAGATCGCGAGTGTTGACTTGTACTGCGCCAACTTTGTTGATCAAAAGGTCATAATAGATAGCTTCGGAAGGGATAAACATAAAAGCAAAATCCATTGTCCCCTCTGACGGTTTGATATATTTTGAGGTTTCATCAATCCTGTTTTTCAAATCTTGTTTGAAAACTTTTTCTAGCCTTTCTCTTTCTTCACTATCTTTGCAATTTAGAATCTTTTCATAATTTTCCAAAGAAAATTTTGAGTCAACTGGAATAACATTTTTTTTGACAAAAACTACTGCATCCACAATGGTACCGTCCTTGAAGGGATATTGCATTTGATAGGAATTCGGTGGCAACACATTTTTCAATGTTTCTTCTAGAAAATATTCACCGAGCACACCTCGTTGCTTTGGATTTTTCAAGATATCCTGCAGATTTTGTAATTGCGCGGAAAAGTTTATCACTTGCTTGTTCGTTTCCTCTAATTTCGTCAATTTTTCTGTTATTTCCGAGATAGACCGCACTGATTGGCTGGCAATTCCTTGAGCTGTTTTCATTGTTTGTCCCAATTGTTCTTGAGTTGCCCTATGCGTTTCAGAAAGTTTGGAATCCATCGTTCGCCTAAGTTCACGATTTTGCTCAGCCATCATAGACAACCGTTCCAGAATCGCCACCGATTTTTCCCCATCCCGATTACCATCAATCTTCTTCTTCACATCCAAAATCAGCCAGATCAACCCAGCACTTATCACGATTAAAAGTATGATTAAAATATTTAACATTTTTTTATTTTATTCGTAGATTCCTGCCTACCGGCAGGCAGGCGCATGTCATTCGTAGTTTCGCATCGCGTTATAGCTTTCTTTGCGCGATAAATCTTTTTAGTCCGGAAATTTTATTGATCACCTCTTCGTGCGGACCTTCAAGAAATTCTAAAACAAATTTGTCCAGCATATTGAGGCGATATTTGAATTCATCCATTGTCATCAAAACAAAATTGATTTCCTTGCCAATTTCCGCTTCTAGGCTACTCATGAGATTTTTGAGCCTAGCCTTGCTTACGGCGTCCCCCACAATTATCATATCCGCTTTACTTTTAGCATAATTGATAAACACTCCGCTTATCAAAGCCAATTTAACATTGCCAATTTTGGCTATTTTGGAAAGACTTTGACATTGCGGATAAACATTCGATTTAGCGATAAGATTTTTCAGTTCTGGATAAAAATTGAAATCTTGATTAAGCTGATAGAAAGTTTTTCCGGCTTTGGTTCGTTTTAGGATAAATTTTATATTCGCTAAACTATTTAACTCACTTTTACTTCTTCCTGAGTTTAGCATATTTCTCGAAATAATATCCGAAAAACTAAAAACTGGTTCTGGGTTTTGCAGAAAAAAACGCAAAAGCCGTGCTCGCTCCTTGGAACCGAAAAGAATTTCCAATATTTCTGACATAGGTTTTATTTAAATAGTTAAACAACTTACTAATATAAGTATAGTATTAGATAAAACAAAAGTAAACCCCACGTCAATTTCAAAAAATTAACACAGAAAAACAAAACCGGCCTCATTTTAAAGGACCGGTTTTTAAAGAATAAACCAAAATTATTCCGTCGTTTTTCCGTCAAATTCCGCCTCATTACTTTCGGCTTCGGCTTTAGTATGGCGAACAATGCCGTCTTGATGATGCGCGGGAGAATAAATTGTATAAAGCTTTAATTCCTCTGTTTCGGAAACATTAATCACATTATGCTGGGCTCCTGCCGGCACGACAATCGCCACGCCGTCCCCTACCGCATATTCATTACCATCAATAAGCACCTTTCCCTCACCTTTTTCAAAACGGAAAAATTGATCATTGTCCTCATGAACTTCCATACCAATTTCTTCCTTTGGTGCCAAACTCATCAGCACCAACTGACTATGCTTGCCAGTGTACAAAACCTTTCTAAAGTTTTCATTCTCGAGAGTGTCCTTCTCGATGTTTCCCATGAATCCTTTCATATGTTTTTTATTATTTATTATTTACACAAAATTAATACCATTGAATATTTTTTATATTTCAAAAAATTACTTATTTAAATACGTAATTGTGAGTTGCAAAATAGTTGCAAATGACACCCAAAGAAGATATGGGATTTGGATATAAGTAATCCATTTTGAGTGCGGATAGATTGCCACCATCGCCCAAATAAGCGTTCCTAGTACTAATAGAATATCCACCGCTGCCAAGAGATTGTTTTTTAATCCGAATTGAATGGGGGTGAAAGAAAAGTTGAAAATCAGATTTAGAACAAACGGCAACGCTACTAAGAAAGGAATTTGTTTTTTGAGTGTCATCCAAAAAACCTTGCCAAAAGAAATGGCAATTAGCGCGTAGAGAAAAGTCCAGACTGGACCAAAAAGCCAAGCCGGCGGAGACCAAGTCGGTTTAATTAATTGTGAGTACCAATTATAGTTTTGCATATTTTAAATTTTTAATTAATTCTAATTTTTGCACTCTTTTTAATTTCTTAATCCTCGCTTCTTCCTTGGAAGCCAAGGATCGACTTTTGAATTTCTTGGAATATACCAACTTTACCGGCCGACGCGAAGCAGTATATCTTGCTCCAAGTTTTTTTTCATTATGCTCCAAAATTCTCCGTTTCAAATCAGTGGTGATTCCAGTATAGAGAGTTTTGTCAGCGCATCTCAGGATATATAGATAATACATTTATTTTGAAATATTTCCTAATTTATATTATACTTGAATTGAAAAGGCCTTCACGACGGAAGAGTGAAAAATTGGAACCCACCTAGATTTATAGGGAAAAATATTTTTTTCCGATACATTTTTCAAGGGATCCACACGCTCATGCCAGAATTGAGGGCTTTTTTATTTGGCGAAAATCATCCCATTACGGACATATCTGTCTGCATTAATTATTACAAATTATTATTTTTTCGAATTACTTTGAGTCGAGCAAGAGCAGTTGAAGCATGCACTGAAAAAACATCCAAAAATTCCAGCTCATGAGCATCCATAGATTTTCTTTTTTCGAAGCCTAAAAATAAAAATCCGGCACAAACTTTTTCATAAATAAGCGGAAGCACTACAAAATAACTTATTTTCTTATTGTGATTCAAATAGCTTAATTCAAAAAGATCACAGGAAGAATTTATCCGTTTTTTTTCTTCCATAAGATTCTTTAGAAAATTCGCTTGGGAAAAAGAAATGTTCTTAAGATTTTTTAACTCGTCTTCATCATATCCCCTTCCTGCAATAAGAGAAAATAAACCGTCTCTTTCACTGCGATAAAGCAAAGCTTTTTTCGCATGCGAAGCACTTTTAGCCAAACTTACTATATGTTCTATGATTTCATCCCGATTCTTGTTTTTCTGCGAATTTTCCTCTATTTCTAAAAGAAGCGATATTTTTCTATTAGTTGTTCCCAAATGCCTATAGGCTTCGTCTAAATGTTCCTCAATTCTTCTTTGCAATTCACTTTGCGTCGCACGGTATTCCGCTTGACTTTTTTTTAAATCAAGGAAAAGAAACTGATAGGGATTCATAAGCCCGATTTCTAAAACTGCTTTGTATAAAAGTGCAAAAGAAATAAACTTTAGTAAATGCCCAAGTATATTAGAAAAATCGAAAACACCGGCATATTCAGTAAACAAAAATTCTGAAACTGCTTTTATAATAAGCGCGAAAGAAAGAAAACTAACCATCTTGGAATCAAATCTTTCTTTTTTCCAAAAAATGAGCCCGACGGATATCAAGAAGATAATAGATATTATATATTCACTGTTTTTTTTGAAAGCTGTAAGTCCTCCTCCTTCAATATACGTCGCCGGAAAAAATTTCCAATAGAAAATAGACATTATAATTAACGCAAAAACGAAAAAATAAGAAAGGAATATTATTTCAGATTTTCCTGTTGGAATTCTAGGTTCGCTTTTTGAATCTTTTTTCAAAAATAAAAGCGCTCCTAAAAATGTAAGCGCTTCCATATATCTGGCTGAAAGCCAAAGTTGGGTCGGCAGATCAGTGGTATAACTGGAAAATGCCGGCATACCCTTATAACTTAACATATGAATTAAATCTAAAACCCCGATAAAAAAATATCCTATCCCCAAAATCAATAGGAAATTATTGTCAATATATCGACGAGACGACCAAGCGATCACAAATATTCCAAAAGCGATAACGGTTGTAAACACCTCTACAAACAAATGAAAAAGTAAAAAATTTTGCTGACTTACAAAAAATAGTGCTAGACTTGAAACAGCCACCGTAAAAGGAAAGGCATTGTTTTCAAGGCTTTTTTTGAAAAATCGAGTAAAATATGATGCTTTTTCTTCCATTTCTTTTTTATTCCCCTTCTTTATAGCACGCGTCTTAAATTTAATCAATACAAATTTAAAAAAAGCATTTTCTACATCAATTAACACTTATTATTTTTAACTTATAATATTCGTTGAGCTTTCAAAATATTAGTTTTTTCTGCAATTCATTTTCTATTTCCCCAACTGCTTTTCGATAGTTACAAAAATCACAATCCTTGTCTGGTTGTGGCATTTCGCCGTCTAAACATTTTTTGATTTCCAATAAAGTATTTTCCACCCAAGAATCATCGCCGGTATATGGCAACAAATCAATATCGAATTCTAATTTAGCATCAAAAGCTTCTTTGTCTGTTTTGCCATTGCAATAGACAAAATATCCGGTATTGGAAACATCCAAGCCATTTTTTCGTAGTAACCATTGATAAATTTCCATTTGTCGCTTATATCCATCTTGCCAATCGGCATCCAGTGACACTTTCGCATCTTTGCTTGTAGCCTTGTAGTCAACCACAATGATTTCTCCATTCTCATCTTGCCACAAATCATCCACGGCGCCCGTAATGATGAGATTAGTCGGTTTGTGATAAAACTGCACGCCCTTGAAATTTTCTCGCCACTCATCCAACATTTTGTGTTGGAATGGTACGGCTGAAAGTCCATAAGCTTTCATGAGTGGATGAGCAATCTTTTTGGCTCGATGAATGTCGAATTCTTTTTTCAAAAGTTTGTCCACTGCTGAATTTAAATTAAACGGAAATCCCGGTGGCTGGCCAATTCCCAGCCTTCGATCCAAATAGAAACATTTTGGACAATGCATAAAATTTTCAATTCTCGACCGCGACAGCTTGAAAGCCTCCCCGCTTTTTGGATCATAAATATTTCTAGTTCGATTGGCTTTATAATATTCAGACATAATTATATTTTCGTATTTTATTTTATACCATCCCCTTAAAAACATCCTCGCAATCACAATTATTTTCACAATCACAATCATCTTTTTCATCATCAAAATAATCTTCGCCAAAGTTGAAATTGAAATGTCCGAGCTGGCGAGCTGGCATATTCTTATACCGAGCAGTAGTAATCATTTTTTTAGCCTCAGCCACCCAAGCTTCGTCATATCCGAGGTCTTCTTCAATTTTATGCAATTCGTTTTCTTCCATCGACACAAAATCTTGCATCCAATTATATTTCCATTCTTCTTTTTTGTTTTTGTGTTTTGCCAAAACTTTTTCATGCACTTTTTTCTCCAACATCAACTTCTCAATTCTTTCTTTGATATCACACATTTTCATTGTTTGGTCATCGATATAGCGCTCTTTTCTTCTAATTAGTTCGCTCAATGTAAATTCTTCATCTTCTTTTTCGTTTTTTGGTTGATAAAAAAACATTTCGCACTCTTCCAGAGCCATTTCGGCATAAGCACGCTTATCATAATCTTTTTCTATTTTGATATATTTTTCAATTTTCTCAATAGCTTCTTTTGTGCCAGAATGTGCCAACTTTTGCAACTCGCCTTGCGAAAGTTCTTTCACTACGACCACCTCTTTTTTTGTTTTTTTTGACATAAAATTATTTTTAGAAAAATTATTTATTAATTATCAATCAACATTCAAAATTTTACTTTTTTATCTCTATATTTTCAGATCTTCATAAATTTTTTTCGCTAAATGATGAGCAAAATTTACTGCAACTGCATTTCCTATCATTTTATATCCATCAGCAATATCACGATATTTGAAAATAAAATCGTCAGGGAATGTTTGTATTCTTGCACATTCACGAACAGATAAGCGACGATATAAATTTTCTTTGCCAGGAACAAAAATTCTTTCATTTTGGCTTATAAATTTCATTTTTGGTGCTTGCGGGTGAATTGGAGCATGGCGACCGCCAGCTTGAATTGTGAAAGAAGGTTCATCCCATGAACGCACTCGATTTCTTGACATATAAATTGAAGAAAAACCACCATTCATATATTCATGGTTTGGAATTTTTAGTTCATCACCATTTGTCTTGTTTTTATCCTTTGCTGGCTTTGCCAAGCGCAAATCAAAAATAGCGTCTCTTAACACTGGTTTGTATTTTTGTGGCTCTGGAAATTCAAATTTATTTTTTAGTCTTTTATGATAACCCACAATAATAACGCGAAGTCTATCTTCTGGGACATCATAATCATTTGCATTTAGTAATTTGCATGAAATCTCATAGCCAGCATTTTCAAATTCTTTGATTATGTTTGAAAATGCTTCTTTGTGTTTTGGGTGTAGAATACCTGAAACATTTTCTGCAAGAAAAAATTTTGGCTGTTTTTCTTTTAACAAACGGATATAGTCATAAAACAACTGCCCTCTCTTATCATTTATTCCGCGACCAGCTCCTGCCTCACTCCAACTCTGACATGGTGGTCCGCCGATTATTCCGTCAACATCTGGAATTTCAGACGCTGGAACATCTACAATACTTCTTTTGTCTAATTTTGTTTTAGGAAAATTATGCTCAAATGTTTCCCAAATTGTAGGGTCATATTCATTTGCCCAAACAACATGAAAACCAGCTCTTTCAAAACCTAAATCTAATCCACCCGCACCTGTAAATAAAGAAGCTAATTTCATATTATTTTCTAAAACTCAATAACTTCGCTTCCAGCAGTTTTGCTGGGTTGTTTGGCGATTTTATTTTTATATCTTTTATTGAAAAATTAGCACCAACTAAATTCTCAAGATTTTTTCTGTCTTTTTCTGGAAAGGACAAATATTTTTCTTTCAGCAAAATTGCATTAACAAAAAATTCAGAATTTTGCTCTGTCGAAACAACATAATCAAAAACCTTGATAGGATTTTCAATGCCCCACATTCCACGAATACGCAAATAAGTTATCCCTAACGGATCAACTCTGTTGACCCTGCCAAGCTCATTGGTTTCTGAAAATTCAACGTCTTGCAATTCATTGACGCCTTTTGAAATTTTATCTCTTACTCTCTCATACACTTCTTTACTTGCTGAATAGCAATTGCCATAAACAAGCCATAACGCTTTTAATTTATCGTCTTTTGAAACGCCAACAATATACACCAAATCTTTTTCTCTCCAATCTTCACAATTTCTGCAAGCCGTAGTTATCATCGGACTATCATAATACAACTTATCTTTTGGATAAGAGCTGTTAAGCGCAATTCCCGAACGCAAACTTTCAATCTTTTTTACCTCTATTGCGTCGCCTTGTTTGATAATAATATCTGGTGGATTATTTTGATTTCCGATATAGGAAAAATATTTACTGTAAATTTCATTTTTCTTTTCAAGATTGTTTTCATCTAGCGAGTTGCAAAATAAATCTTTGATATAAAATTCTAAA
This sequence comes from Parcubacteria group bacterium, assembly GCA_041662285.1. Classification (GTDB taxonomy): domain Bacteria; phylum Patescibacteriota; class Minisyncoccia; order Moranbacterales; family UBA2206; genus UBA2206. The sequence goes on along the minus strand of JBAZSS010000003.1, from coordinate 14,490 downwards.
GCGTCGCCCATATGGTTAGCCCGATTGGTGGCACTATAATGAGAAACTAAATTTGTAATTGGATTTTTAACTAAATTTGCAATAGCAATAAGTAAATTTGTTTCCATAGTTTTATTTTATAAATTTATATTTATTACAATGATATTATATCACTCTGCAAAATTTTGGCAACTCCTCCGCTGTGGATAACTTTATCCCTGGCCAACCCTTTGACTATCTATATTCTACCTCTTTTCCTCTAATAAATCAAAAAACCGCTAGTATAGCAGTTTCTTGATTTTTGACATTTGTTTGAATATTTCAATCTTTTTTTCTCGAATCCCATACAATTTTTGCCAGACTCAAAATGACAAAAAGTGCACCCATCCAGATAGAAACGTCTTCTTTGCTGGGACCACCAAAAGACAATATTCCTCCAGAATGACTTGGAGTTATAGCAATGGCAAAAATAGAAAGAACAATCCAAACTCCGGCAAACCGAAGCCATTTGAGGAAAATTTTATCGTTGATGAAGAAAAGGAAGATGGAGACAATAGAAGAAAATGCGGAGAAAAGAAAAAGTGGCTCGGCAATAGTTCTCTTAAGAGCACTAAAAACACAACCCCTACCTAAGGAATTACAAATTCCGACCTGATATGGATAAAAAAGTATATACCCAATAAAAGTTCCCGTTAAAAATAGTAACACCGTTATCACTCTCCACCAATAAGTTTTTTTACTCATATTTTTTTCTTAATTTTTATTACAAATTATTTTTTATCCATTTTAAATCCTCGATAATAATATTTTTTGTTGCCAAGTCATAATTCTTTTTGTCTCGGCCAATTCTTTTGATCATAGAATCAAACTGTCGATCTATCTCATTCTTAATAAGAGTTATCAATAAATTCCTTGTTTTTTTATTCAAGAAAGGATTGTGTTTTATTATTGCCAAAAGTCTTAATTCATTTTGAATCAAGTTAGTTTCGGCTAGCAATTTGTTTTTTTCTGCTTTGGTTTTGATTAGCCCTGATTGATAATATCTTTCTACATTGTTTTGGAAAATATTGAGATTCATTGTCACTGAAAATTCCACTTCTTTTTCGACTTTGTTGTTTGCTTCATCCATAGCTGATATTTTGAGGGTGTGTTTTCCTGGGATAAGTTTTGAAAGATCAATAGTTCTGGTAGAAATTTTTTCATTGTCTAGATATGTTTCAGTTGGAATGTTTTCGGGCTGAGAAATATTATCACTTACTGAAAAAACAATTTCCAAATTTGTATCTCCTGGATAGGTTTTGTTTTGTGGGCTGGAGATTATGATTTCTGGCAAAATTTCGTCACTGCTTAGCGTCGCTTCGCCATTAGGCACAGGTATTACTGAATAATCAACTTGTTCATCCCCGTCAAAATCAACCTGAAGTTCCGAAAGGTTGGCTAGTCCCGCTTCAGAAATTTCCAACTTAGCACTAGTATCTTTTGAAGCCGGCAGATTGACAAAGGAGGTATGCGAAATAATTTCTTCACCCGCTTCGGCAAAAGCGACTTCTTCCAATTTGAGAGTATAAGCTCCATCAGCATATCCTTCGAGTTCAATTCGAATTTTTTCTCCCTCGGAAAAACCGACATATTTTCGCTCACCAAATTGCTGGTAATAACTATTAGGAATTTCTTCTTCAAAAATTATTTTTTTGTTGCCATTTTCATCCGTAATTTCTTTTGGTCCGGTATGATTGTTGCTTTCATCATAAAGATGAATGTCGAGCGGTGAATAGAGGGACATTCGGATCCTCGGCTGGGCATCGTTATAATCTTCTGGATTAGGATGATATCTTTTAATATTTTCAGGCAATTCTTCGCTTTGATATTTATTTTTAATTATATTATCAAGAAATTCTTGTAAATCAGAAACTTCAAAAATATCTCCGTGATTTCTCCCTGTCGTTAAAATATCATCATAAGACCACAAATCCACCCAATACTTCTCCACACTATTATCCTTTTCCGGTATCATCAGCGCACTAGGAGCGGTCACTACTTCGTCTCCATCGACCGTCCATTTTGGTTCATAAATTGGCTCATATTCGCCTGATCCAGCGCAAGAAGGCAGTTTCCCATCGGCCGAATAGCAATTAACCTTTTCTTTCTGGGAATATTTGATTCCGCTTATAGTATCCAATCCCCACCCAGCAATTTGAATCGCTTTCACATTTTCCGGCGGTTCCCACTCATCCAAATTTTCGTGAGTGAGACTAGCTTGATCTAAAAGATTTTCCCGCAAAATATTTTCCTTTTCCACCTCATCCTCATCGGGCTTTTCTCGTCCATCAATTTTGCCAGTCAAAAAATTCTGAAACTTTTCGAAGTCCCCTTTTCCAATGCTTTCTCCAGAAAAAAAATCAATGAGTGGTTCTTCTAGGCGATTGAGATATTCTTCTGATGGCAAAAGCCCATAAGCTCCCGGCATATTTTCCACTAATTTTCTTGCTTCTGCACGACTCATAAGAGAACCAAGCGCCAAATCTTCATCATAACCATATAGCAGAGAAAGAATAGCTCGCGGAGTCCCCATCTGCGGTGTGCCCACGAAAATAATTTTGTCTATTATATCCGCTCTTCCCATCTCTTCTAATTTTCGCATCGCATCTTTCGCCAGCAGTCCGCCGTTTGAATGGGCAATGATTGTCACTTTTTTGTTTTGGGAGTTTATGGCAAGTCTTTCAATTTCTCCTATCACTTCAATGTTTTCCACATTTCTTCGCCAGTCATAGGCGAAAAGACTGTAGTCATTAATATCTCGATTTTCTTTGAGCTCCGCCAGTTTTTCTGCAAAAGATTTATAGATATTTTTCCCGATAAATGGAAGCTGTTCAATGATATCTTTTGCATAAACATCCTCAAGGCTTTCTCCATTTTCATCCAAAGCCAATTCCGACACATCATCTCCGAAATAATTTGGTGGCCACAACTGATCTTCTCCCGAAGATCCGTATTTATACAAATAGCTAGCTTTTATCCCTGGTAAAAACAAAACATTAGCATTGCCATCGGGAAACAGTGCCCAGCGAGTCGAACTAAATCCTCCCACAGCAGAAGCTCCGATTAAAAATTCTCCTTCTCTATCATCATAAGGACTTAGCTTTGGACCACTTGGACTGCCGTACCAATTATTTTGCAAAACAAGCATATCCAAAAGATTGGGATTGGAATTTATCTGCGAACCATGGATATCGGAAACGACAGCTATATTATTAATATTATTTTCAAAATTCGAATTGATGATTCTCAAACTATCATCTTGATTTTCATTTTCTACTCTCAAATCAACTTTGACATCCAGTCCATAGTTGTCAGAAAATTGACAATTTTCCAAGCGTAATTTTCCGCCTTTGAAACCAAGAGCCGGTTCTCCATAATCATCCGCATAGGCAGTATTCACAAAAGAACGAAAAATATTTTGAAAAGCTGGACAAATACCATCGATACATCCGCCTCCGTCATAGGGACTCGTTCCTCCGCCAGAAATTTTCACATAACTAAAAGTTGATTCGGGTGTAGAAACTCTGCCATCTTCGTCATAAATATCATTGGCAAAATACAGCAAAGTGTTCATATGATTATATCCTTGTCTTGAAATATATATGGGATTTTCTTTTGTTCCATTGGCAACAATGCGACCGCCCAAAACAAAAATTTGCGTGCTTTCGCCCCAGCAACTATCTGCAAATTCAATTTTGGCGCCTGGTTTTATAGTGAGCGTTCCTCCTTCATATATCCGTACTGACTTATTGAGCACCGTGACACCTTTTTCCAGCACTGCGTCATCTCTAATTTCCCAAACACAATCACTTTCTTCACATTCGTCATATTCTTCCTCATCAAATTCATCCGCTGTTGTCAAATGGTATATACCAAAAGACATTATTATCATAGCCAAGAAAAAAAACAGCGAGGATGTTTTTTTGAATATTTTGTTTTTTTGCATATTTTTTATTTTTATTTTTTTACTTTTTTATAATAACATAATTCTCAAAAATCATAAACTGCCAAATGGCAGTTTATGAAATTTCTCGAAGCAATTCCTTACGGCCGATATCTTTTTTGGCACTATAGGGAATAATCAGATGCGGACCAATCTTTTCTTGAATGTATTCAAATTGTTTTTTATAAAGCGAAGGTTTTATTTTATCCACCTTATTAGCCAAAACCACCACATTTTTCTTGTTCTTTTTGAGAAGTTCCAGCATTTCCAAATCAATTTCTTTGGGACCCACGCTGGCGTCTATAATGAGCACTACTTTTTTTTGTTTATATGTCGATTCGAACAAATAGCCCCGAATTATTTTTTTGAGTTCCACTTGATTTTCTCTGGAAGTTTTAGCATAGCCATATCCTGGTAAATCCAACAAATAGAAAGCGTTGTTGATCAAAAATAAATTTATCTGTTGTGTGCGCCCAGGATTCGCGCTAGTTCGAGCTAGTTTTTTTTGTTTTGTCAGTGAATTAATCACGCTCGATTTTCCCACATTCGAACGACCTATAAAAGCCACCTGCGGAAAACTATTTTCCAAAGCTCTGTCCGGTCCAATGATTCCTTTGACAAATTGAATTGATGTTATTTCCATATCCTAATTCTACTTTAAATACACACTAAGGTCAAAAAGCAAAAATCCCGTCAGCAATAAAATGCTTTCGGGATTTTTATGAGACTTTCAGTGGCGATTTTACGCATTCGCCACTTCAAAAAGTTGAGAGGGACGCTTAACTCTCATAATGCCCTGGAAATACGATCTGTTTTTTCTTGAGATATAGGAAGGAACACCGCCATTACTTTTCCCGTTTATTGGAATTTTCTCAAGTAATAGATCCACCTTGGGACTTCCATGGACATCCCAAAGAGATACTTCCAGAAAATGTTGAATTTTGGGCAAAGCTTTCCCTTGAGCTTCTCCTCCATTAAAAGCTTTAAAAGGAATAATGTGGCTAAAACCCTTAAAGCCATTGCCGTTTCCCAAAACATTGATCACAACTCTCCAGCTCGGAGGTTGCTTGCTCGTTTTTCTTGGAAAATTTCGAACTCCTTTTTTCGCCATAAAAATCCTCCCTGATTAAATGTTGAAAAAAATGGAATTTCACTTTTCATTAAGATCAATAAGAACAAATCCTCCCTACCTCCTTCTAAATTAAGCCTAGCAAGGACCGCTAGCACTAGTCAAGTAATTTTAATTTTTCAAAAATCGGATCTTTGAAACTTTCTGGTTTATATTTGAAAATCGCCGAGATTGTTTTTCGACAATATTCAAGTTCGGATTGATTTTTGGTAGCAGTGTAGTGTTTGAAACTATCTAGTGTGTCAGCTGTTTTCACAATTAGCGCTTCCTCTCCCGTTTCGGCACATCTTTTTATCAATTCCTCAATTCTTTCATCTGAATCTTTAATTGTTCGATCTTTTGAATTCGCTTTGATTAATTTCAAAACCTCTTCGCCAAATTCTTTTTTGAATAAATCCTGCGTAATTTCACTAAATTCCAAAGCGTCATGCAAAACTCCCGCCAAAATAATTTCGCGCGAATAATTATTTTCATAAAGATAAACGCCAACACGAATATCATGAAAAAGAATCGGCTTTCGCGAATTTTCTTCGGACATCGGCAAATATTTCGCCAATATCCTCACCGCTTTTTCAAATTCAATGTCGATTGATATTTTCATATTTCAATTCTACTTTAAATATGCCTCGCGGTCAAAAACTCAAAACTCCGAGGCGCGAACCTCGGAGTTTTTTCTTTTTTCGGATTGCCTCCCCCATCTAATCCGAAATTCTTACTCCACACCAAATTTTTTTCTAAATTAAATTTTCTTCCACGGAATTCTTTTCCAAACTTCACTTTGTCGACAAAGAAGTTCGTCGGATTTTTGCGGTTCGGCCATAATTTCTTCTACCACTTTTTCCATCCGCATCCCTTGCGAACCTTTGACCAAAATCAAATCCCCCGACTCGATTATTTCTTTCAATTTTTTCCCAGCGCTCATTGGATCGGAAAAAACAAACAGTCTATTCTGGTTAATATTGTGTTTTTTGAGTTCCTCGACGGCGAATTGCATTCTTTCCCCGACTGCAAAAAATATTCCATTTTTAATTTCCAAAAATTTCTTGGCCACATCTTTGTGCCCCGATTCCATTTCTGCGCCAAGCTCTAGCATATCTCCGAGTACAGTAATTTTTCTGGGGGCATTAATATTTTTCAAAACATCCAGCGCGGAAATAGCCGAAATCGGCGAAGAATTATAGGTGTCATCGATAATAGAAGTGTTTTTTATGCCAGAAATCAAATTCATTCGGCCAGTTGGCATAGAAAAATTTTCCAATGCTCCCGCAATTTCTACTAAATTAAGTTTAAACGCCAGTCCAATGGCAATGGCGCTAAGCGCCGCATAAATATTATGCTTGGCCAAAATATTGTTGAGTCGCACTGGAATGCTCGTGCCCTTATAATTAAGCTTAAAAGAAAGACCTTTGATTTCTTTGGCGTCGCTAAATTCTCCGTTGGAATAGTTATATAACACATCTGTTGCTTGGATATCCGCCTCCGGCGAAAAACCAAACGTCAAAAAAGTTATATCCGCTCTCTTGTTTTGATTTGTTAATTTTTTGAGTTTTGGATTGTCGAGATTTATCGCTGCAAAACCTTTGGCCACTAAATTATCCACCAGCGTCCATTTCTCATTGGCAATTTTGTCAATAGTTTTGAAATATTCCAAATGACTGCCAGAAATTTCCGTGATAACCGAAGCTTCACACGAGATAAAGCTGGTTAGATACCCGATGTCGCCGGGTCGATCAGCGCCCATTTCTAAAATCAAAATTTCCGGATATTTCAAAGGAAAAATGATAAAAGCCAACCACTTGAAAGATATCCCCAACCATTTCCAAAAAGATCTTTCACCACTCTCGGTGCCAATTATCGTGAGAGGCAAACCAATTTCGTTGTTATAATTTTTTTCAGTTTTTCTCACACGGAAATGATTAGAGAGCACTGCATAAATCGCTTCCTTGGAAGAAGTTTTGCCGACTGAGCCAGTGATGCCAATGACGCGCGGTTTATATTTTTTCAAAATTAAAATCGCCATGACACGCAAGGTTTTTTCCAGCAGTATTATTTTTTTAGATTTATGGTTTTGCTTGTTCATCTTTTTTTTCTTTTTCATCCTTCTTTCTTTTTTCTTCTTTCATATTATCTATAAAAAATTCATTCAAGGTATGCGTTTGTTTGAAAACATCAAGATCTTTGTCAGTAAATTCTTCTGTCGGCTTGATGTTTTTATAATCTAGCAAAAATTTCATCAATTCTCCAAAGGTTGGCGCTGCACTAGATTCTGCCCATTCTACTGTTTTTGGGTTATCCATTCGAACTAAAATAGTAAACTGGGGATTATCAATCGGAGCAAACCCAGCGAATGATCCAATATTTTTTCCGTCTTCATAACCTTTCTTTTCTGTACTGGCTACTTGAGCGGTGCCGGTTTTTCCGCCTACTTTATATCCTGGAACTCCAGCTCTTTTTCCATGCCCCTTAATCACCACACTTTCGAGCATTTGTGAAATCTGATTAGCGGTTGATTGGGAAATAACCTTTCTAATTTCTTGAGGTGCAATTTCCTCAACGCTTCCATCACTATAAATTATTTTGTCCACAATTTGGGGTTTCATCAGTGTTCCGCCGTTGGCAATAGCATTATAAGCACTAACCAACTGAATTGGTGTCACTGTTATCCCTTGTCCAAATGATATGGTGAAAAAATTTATATCTGATTTTTTATTTTTTAGATTAGCAATATTACCGGCGCCTTCTCCCGGAAGTTCAATGCCGGTTGTTTCTCCAAAACCAAATCTTTTTATATAATCTGCAAAATTAGCATTGCCCAAAAGTTTTTCCGCGTATATCACACCGGTATTTAGGGAATTTTCTAAAACTTGCGTCATCGTTTGCAAGCCATAAGCTTTCAAATCAGAATTTCTCATAGTATAGCCAGCTTCCTTGACTGCGCCAGTATCAATATAGGTAGTTTCTGGAGAAATTTTTCCGTCATCAATAGCTGAAGCTAATGTGAAAGTTTTGAAAACACTACCTGATTCATATGCATCACTCACTGCAATATTTCTGAAATTTTCTAACTCGGCATCCTTATAATTATTTGGATCAAAAGAAGGATAGCTAGCAAGAGCAAGAATTTTTCCCGTCGGCGGATCCATCACGATAATCGTGCCCCTATCAGCTTCAAATTTTTGCACTGCACTTTTGAGAATTTTTTCTGTTTGATATTGAATGATGCGATCGATTGTCAAAATTAAATCATCCCCATTTTGTGCTCGCGTCAATTCTTTTTTGCCAGTCGGAATCCAACGCCCAGCATTGTCCTTATTTTGGAAAAGTTTTCCTTCTTGACCGATAAGCTCTTTGTCAAAATAATTTTCAATGCCATAGCGTCCACCAAAGGTTTCCCCTCTCCAACCCACAAAACCTAAAACTTGCGCAGACAATTCCCCACCGGGATAATAACGGAAACTTTCGTCTGATAAATGCACTCCTTCTAGTTTTAAATTATTCAAATTGGCTATTTCTTCATCACTCAAGCGATGTTTCAAAACTTCATACATGTCATCTGCTTTCCCAAGCTTTTCTCGAAGTTCTGTTTCATCTAGTCCTAATGTTCGGGATAAAACTTCCGCTACATTTTTTGGATCATCCATTTCTCGCGGAACAGCAAAAGCCAGCTTAGTACTCTTATTCACCGCGACAGGATAGTCCCCATCCTTATCTTTCAAAAATATTTCTCCGCGCTCTGGAATCAAATTGGAAAAAATAGAATGCTGTCCCTCCGCTAAAGCTTCATAATAATCACGAGAAAGTATTTGCAAATTATAGAGCCGAAAAATTATCAAAAAAGCAAAAATAGAAATTAATAGAAATAATATATAGATTCTTGAATCGGAATATCTTTTTAATTTGGTTTTTCCGTTTCTTAAATCTTTTGAAGCTATATTTGCCATAATATTATTTCATTGCTACCGGACCCTTGAGACTTACGAAAGTTGAGTTTTTAGAACTGACCAAATTCAAATCTTCGGCCGCCTTTTCAATGTTATGCATCGATTTCAGTTCCACTTCTTGAATTTTGTTTTTTTCATTATCCGCCTTGAGCTTTTTGATTTCATTTTCAATATCTCTAATTTCATAACCCTTAGTTGCTAAATCATTAACTTGATAGAGATAAAAAGAACAACATATAAATACCATAAAAATCAAAACTACCATCACGGATTTAGGACTAAATGTCACACTGCCTCGGCAATTTTGGGAAACGGTCTGTTTTGTTCTCACGCTTTTTCGCATACTAAAAACAGAGCAATTCAATGATGCACCGGCCGTTCTCTTGCGAGCATTTCTATTGATGGTTAAAACTCTCGACATTAAATTTCAGTCCCCCTGAAAATTAAATGTGCTTAAATTGTTTATTTATCTTTATTTTTTCTCACACACCCGAAGCTTGGCGCTTCTTGATTTTGGATTATCGCTAACTTCCAAATCAGTTGGCGCAATTGGCTTTTTTGTGATGATTGCAATTTTCGGTTTCTTTCCGCAAGCACACTGTGGAAAGTCCGGTGGGCCTGCCCGCAATGCCTTTTCTAAAATTTCAGCATCGGGACTATTATTTTCTACAGCTTTTATATATTTCTCCTGCAATATTTGTAATTGCAAGGCAGGCGGGCAAATGCATCCCCTAGCATTTTCCCGTAATATATTTTTTACTATCCTATCTTCTAATGAATGAAACGAAATTATCGCAAGTCTCCCTCCTAAATTCAATCTTTCAATCGCTTGCGGGATAAACTTTTCTAAATTCGCAAGTTCCTGATTAACTTCAATTCGCAGAGCCTGAAAAGTTTTGGTGGCTAAATTCAATTTACTATGTCTGAATTTTTCTGGAATGGCATTTTTCACAATGCCTGCCAATTCTTGAGTCGTTTCTATTTTTTTCTCTTTTCTATATTCAACAATTCTCTTAGCAATAATTTTCCAAAATTTTTCTTCGCCATTTTCTCTGATTATTCTTTCTAAATCTCTTTGTTCATATTCATTAACAACAGTCTTAGCGGAAATTTCTTGATTTTCAGAAAGTCGCATATCCAACTGTTCATCTTCTTGGAAACTCATTCCTTTGCCGACAAGCTGGTCACTCGACCAACCGAGATCCGCCAAAATAGCATCAACTTTTCTAATTCCGATTCTCTCTAAAATATTTTCTAAATTCTCAAAATTATCATTAACTAAAATCACTCTCTCATCATTTTTCAAATCCGATTCTTCAATGGCTTTTTCATCCGCATCAATCCCAATCAATTTTCCATTCTCTATTATTTTCAAAATTTCTTTCGAATGACCACCACCACCAAATGTCGCATCAACCACAATAGATTCTGATTTCAGATTAAGCGATTCAATAGTCTCCCTAAGCAGTACAGATTTATGAACAGACATAGCAACTTTCAGCGAGCAATGACCAATGAACAATATTCTTATTTTATTGTTTCTTGTTCCTTGTCTCTTGTTTTTTGATTAATATACTCCCAACTTTCCCAACTGTTCTGCCACCTCATCAGTGTTTTTTTCAGCGTTATTCTTATATTCCTCCCATTTCTTTTCATCCCAAATTTCCAGTCGGTTATACACTCCCGCGATAATGACATTTTTGTCGAGATCAGCATAACTTTTCAAAAAATCTGGAATCAAAATTCTTCCTTGTTTGTCGATTTCACAATCCACCGCTCCGGCCAACATTGAGCGCACAAAACTTCGCGTGGATGATTCTCCGATTGGCAATGTTCCGAGTTTTTCAGCCAGCTCTTGCCAAACTTTCATTGGGTAGATAATGAGACATTTATCCAAACCTTTTGTGAGCACAATTTTATTTTTCAAATCATTGCGAAATTTGCTTGGAACCGCCAATCTTTTCTTCGGATCAATTGAATGTTGGTATTCACCTATAAACATAAACGCGATGCGAATTTACGAATACATTCGAATCTACGAATTTGCAAATTCTTATTCGTAGATTCGCATTCATTCGTTGATTCGAATCGGACAAGTAATTCACCACTTTTCACCACTTAATTACAACTTGCTTCTATTTTACCCCACCACACTTCATTGGTCAACACTTTTTTTCTGTTTTTAAAATAACAAAAAAACGCCCATTTTAGGCGCTTTCCAAAAAAGTTATGCACAGGCTGTCCCCAATATCATTCCAGAAATTTCAAAAAGTATTCCTTTGGCTTTATTTCTTCTCTAATAACTTCTTTCCATTCTAAATTGATATCCGAAACTCTTTGTATTCTTCCATCATGATAACACAGCGGATCAATCACGCGTGATTTACAAACAATTCTTTCTTGGAAATCTTCCGAGTCATTCTTAACCTTAATTTTATTATTCATCCGATCGAATAAATATCTTAATCTTTCATCTCTGTTTAAATAATATGAAATTTTTGAAAGAACCTCCCCATCGGTAGTGTATAAATCAAATAAGTTAATGTATTTTTTTTCTAAAGAGTATCTCATATAATCCCTAACAGTCATAAACATTAAAGCCGATGGCAAATCACACCAATATATTTTATTTAACATTCTAAAATAATTAGCATACTTTTTCGCGCATTTAAAATCATAAAAAATCCACCGCCCATCTTTTATTTCCAAATTATTCAATAGATAATCAACATCTTCCTTTTCCCCGATTTTAAAAATTAAGATCTCCCGCAAAGAATAATCGATTCTATCGGCGCAAATATCTGGCAAATTATTCTCCTTAATTGGAAAATTTTCATCATTTAAAATATACTCCAAATCAATATTATATTTCTTAAAAATTTTCGGCAAATCAGATTTTCTCACATATTTTTCAAAAGAATTATCCTGATGACTTTGATTTTCTGCTGAACCATTTGAAAAATAATAATCTCCTGCATGTGAAAAAACCGGATGCGAAACATCATGAATAAGTCCCGCAATTTGTTCCTCTAAAGACGCTCTATATTTTTTCAGCAATAAATATACGCCAATTGAATGATCAAAACGGTTGCGTTTTGTTTTTGGAAAATAGGGCTCAAGGTATCCACCATTATCAACGCCCTTAAGCCTTTGCATTTCCGGACTTTGAATTATTTCCAAAATCACCGGTTCACTTATTTCAAACTCCCCATAAATTCTGTCAATGTATTTCATAAAATAAAAAAATTATTTTTTCTTCACACAATGCGTGCCACGGCGAGTCATCTCCTCGACATAGGCGTCGTAGCCTTTTTCTTTTATCATATCAATTGAAGCTTGGCGGTCAGAGCCAAAAATAAAACCGAAGAGTTTGGAAAAAATATTGTTGAATTTTTTGCAATCCGACGTGCTCGCAAAAACGGTGCAATCCGCACAACTGAGCTTGCCATTTTCCATGCAACATTTTCGAACCGTGCACCAACTAGCCTTCTCATTCTTCTGACATCCCGGACATTTTCCTTTTTTATATTTCCTACACTCCCCACAATAGAGTCCGCAATAAGCAATTAAATTTTTATTGGCATTTTTTTGTTGCATATTTTTTTATGTAAGTAATTTATTACGTAATTATATTTTACGCCCAAACAAAATAATTGGCAAAAAAACAGGGTCTCATTCGTTTTAACGAAGAGACCCTATCGGCAAAAAGCTTAGATCAGACTGATAATACTCCTAGCCATATTTCTAAAGCTTACACCGGAAACTTTTCTCACTTGCTTCACATACATTCTTATGTGAAGCACTAATTTTTTTGAAATCCCGATTTGTTTCAGCAAGCTATAAAATTGCCCGTCTGAAATTATTTTGGATTTCATTACTGTATCTTGGAAATACTCCAACTCCGAAAGCTGATAGGCTCTCAGTTCAGGATTTCCTCTTTTTTTCAGTATCTGCTCTTTTGGATTTTCCATTTGTCGTTCCTCCTATAAAAGGGTTAGGATTTAAAAAAAGAAATTCAAAGAACAAAAAATATCTTTAAAAAAAATAAAATTATTTTGCTTTTCTGCCAGCTTTGATGCGATCATTTTCAGTTAGAAATTGTTTTCGAAGACGCACGGAGACTGGAGTGACTTCCAAATATTCATCCTCGGTCATAACTTCCAAACCTTTTTCAATGTCGAGTACCATTGGCGGAACAAGTTGAATGGCTTCATCGGCGCCAGAGGAACGCATATTGCTCATTTGCTTACCTTTGGTTGGATTGACTGACATATCAGTTCCCTTTGAAGAATTTCCAATTACCATTCCTTCATAAACTTCCATCCCTGGACCGACATAGAGCGTGCCACGTTCTTGCAAATTTGCCAAAGAAAATCCCAAAACTTTTCCGGTCGCCATAGAAATCATCGAACCAACTTCACGTTTTTTGATTTCACCAGCGTAGGGTTGAAAACCAATCACGCGGGAAGAAAAAATTCCTTCACCCTTAGTGTCCACCACAAACTGTCCGCGAAATCCTAATATTCCTCGAGTCGGAGCCAAAAACAAAATTCTGGTTTGACTACCATGCATTTGCATATCATTCATAATGCCCTTTCTCTTGCCAAGTCTCTCAATTACTGTGCCAGAAAGTTCGCTTGGAACATCAATTGTCACTTCTTCAAACGGTTCCGATTTCACGCCGTCTACATCCTTGATGATAACTTGCGGTTGAGAAACTTGAATTTCATATCCTTCCCGTCGCATATTTTCCAAAAGGATTGCCACATGCAATTCTCCACGACCAAAAACTGTATAAAATTCGGCGGAAGAAAAATCAATCTTGAGTCCCACATTTACTTCTAATTCTTTTTCTAATCTTTCTCGAATTTGTTTGTTGGTCACAAATTTTCCTTCGCGTCCGGCAAATGGAGAATCGTTCACCATAAAACGCAAAGAAATTGTCGGCTCATCAATCGAGATTGCCGGCAAAGCTTCTTGAGTTTCATTTTCACAAATAGTTTCTCCGATATCAATTTTTGGAAATCCCGCCACCATCGCAATGTCACCAGCATAGGCCTCCTGAACTTCTTCCTTGGCAACGCCTTTAAAAGTATAGAGTTTAGTGATGCGAGATTTTTCAATAGTGCCATCCATTTTTTTCAACAGATATTCTTCACCCATTTTGATTGTGCCTTCATGAATTCTTCCCACCGCTAGTCGACCCAAGAAATTATCATATCCCAGGTTGAAAGGTTGCATTCGAAGCTCGGCCGATTTATCGGCCTTGGCCGGTTGAACTTTTTCCAAAATCACATCCAAAAGCGGTTCCAAATTTTTTGATTCATCGTCCAAATGTGCCTTAGCAATTCCTTCTCGGCCAATGGCATAAATTGTTTCAAAATCCAGTTGTTCGTCCGTGGCTCCGAGATCCATAAAAAGTTCATAAACTTGTTCTTGCGCTAAATCAGGGTTGGCGG
>JBAZSS010000002.1:28481-55875 GCA_041662285.1 Parcubacteria group bacterium | reverse complement strand
GAAGAAATCAGAGTTACGGAAACAGTAATTGGAATAGATTTGATAAATGAACCAATAATTCCAGTTGACAAAAGCAGAGGCAAAAATGCCCAAGTAGTAGCCAATGTGGTCGAGGTCAAAACGACTTTGAAGTCGCGAAGCACCAAAAGCACAGCTTCTTCTGGAGTGAATTTTCCGGTTTTTAAATATTGTTTAGTGGCGCTCACAACGACGATAGCATCATCTACTAAAAGACCCAAAGAAAGGATAAGGGAAAATATAGAAAGAAAATTAAGGGAAATTCCTGTTTGCAACATTACGCCAAAAGTAGCGAAAAAGACCAATGGAATGGCTAGCCCTGCCACAATGGCTTCTTTGAGACCGACAATCAAAAAGAGAATTCCAAAAACTAAAATCAAAGTGAGGACAAAATCGTGAGTGAGTTGCTTGAAATCCTTTCTGATTATTTCTGAAAAGTCAGTAGTTATTTGGTAGGTTGTTCCGGGAGGAAAAGTTTCCAGTTGAGTTTCGATAACTTTTTTGGCTTCATCAACAATATCAACAATTGAACCACCAGTTTTTTTGACCAAACTCACTGTCACTGCACTTTGAGGTTCTTGGCCGTTTATAGAAAGTCGGGAATGAATGGTTTTTTTGATGGATTTTTCTGAAACTTTGGCGACATCTTTGAGATACAAAATATTTCCATTTTGAATATGAGTCAGTGGAATATTGCCTAATTTTTCGGCGTCAAAAAATCTGCCATCAACGCTCACAGGATAGTTAAATTTTTCTCCTTCAAAATTTCCCGACGGGAAAATATGATTAAGTGAAGAAACAATCTGGTTGGCTTGGTTTACGGTGATATTATAAAAAGTCAGTTTTTGCGGGTCATAAGCAATTTCAAATTCTTTTTCATCACCTCCAAAAATATTAACTTCTTGCACACCAGAAATTTTTTCCAACTCATCTTTGATCTTTTCCGCTTGCGTTCTGAGTGTGAAGTCATCATAATTTCCTGAAATAGAAAAAGTAAAAATCGGGGTACTATCGAAAGAAATTTCATTCGCCTGCGGATCATTGGCATCTTCTGGCAAATCTTTGACTGTGGCAACCCTATCTTTGAGATTACGCAAAGCATCATCTTGATTTTGCGAAGTATCAAATTCCACCGAAATAGCAGAGAAAGAATTGGTGGAATTAGAAGTGATTTTTTTTATCCCCTTAACTCCAGAAATAGCCGTTTCTAGTTTTTTAGTCACTAATTCTTCAACATCAGACGGAGAAGCACCAGGGAAAACGGTGGTCACAACAGCAAAAGGAATTTTGACTTCCGGATTAGATTCCAATGGCAAATTTATGAAAGAATAAATTCCCCAGCTGGAAAGAAGTATGATAAGCAGAACTACTACGCGGAAATTGGACACAAAAAAATTGAGCCAAGTTTTTTTGAGCGCTGGATCAAATTCTAATTTTTCCAAATAAGCTGAGTCGGAAGAAAGGGAGGGATCATTTTGAGGACAGCTTTCTTGTATTTCTTTATTATCCATAATATTTTTAGTCTTCAATTTTTATGAGTGAATCATTTGCAAGAAATTTGTTGCCCTCAAGGATAATTTTGTCTTCTGGCGCAAGATCAGCTTTGATTTCAGCCGTTTCGCCAATTATTTTTTCAATCGAAACATTAATCTTTCTAGCCTTTTCATTTTCAGCAATGAAGATATAGTTTTCATTTTGACTAATGATGACAGCGGGAATTGGAAGAATGAATGAAGACTCTTTCCCCGGCTTTCTTTCGATTTCTATTTTAGCAGTTAGAATTGTTCCGATTGGAGAAGTAATCTTTTGATTTGGTTTGGCCTCAATTAGAAATCTTTTGGTGGTTGGATCGGCTGATGGAGAAATGCGGATAATTTTAGCGGGAATATTTTCTTCGCCTTCGCTTAGTATTTCCAGTGATTGGCCAATTTTCAAATCAGCTAATTTTTCTTTTTCCACATAAAATTGGAATTTAATCAGACTAGTATTAGTTATTTTTGCCAAAGGCTGGCCAAAAGAAACTAAATCGCCAACGGAAACAAATTTTTCAGTTATCTGGCCTGCAATCGGAGAAGCGATATTACGGCTGTCGATGGCAGAAAGAAGTGATAGTTCGGCATTTTTAACTTGAAGCTTTGCAATGTCTCGTGCAATTTTTGTGCTTTCATTTTTGTCGTCATCATAATTTTCATCCGCCAAATCTTCGGATTTTTTGGCTTGCTTTAGGGCAATTTCCAATTGTTGAACCTGAACGCTTTCGAAATTATTTTTCCCTAAAGTTAAATTGGATCCCATATCGTCGATTTTGACCAAATTTTGCCCTGGTGAAACAAATTTTCCCAAGTCGATATTGGCTGAAACTACAATTCCAGAATTTTTAGCGCTCAGCGTGACTTCGCTGTCGCTGGAAATAATAGCGGGATATTCAACAACTTCTTTGAGACTTTTGCTATCTTTGGCAGTTTTGACTTTGACTAAGGTAGGCGCCGGAGGAGTCTTTATTATTTCATCCTGAGAGCTATTTTTTTGACGCAAAAAAAACATTCCTCCAAAAATAATAGCGATGATTATAACGGCAAATATTGATTTTTTCATAAATTATTCATTAATTATTTGAAAACTTATGGTAGCAAAAAATGAGAGGAATGTCAATTTTAAATTATGTGGTATAATAAAAATGTAATTTTTTAAACTTAAACAAAATGGAAGAAATAAATATTAAAGAAGAATTTAATAAGAAGAAATATAGTTTCTATCTTATCTTGGCGGGATTGGTGCTTGTCACGGTTGTGGCGGTGGTTTCGCTGGTGCGAGAGAGACTAGTAAATCCAGTTCAAAATCAAGTGACGGTTTATGGGCAGGGGAAGGTGGAATATAAACCGGATACGGCCAATGTGACACTGGGCGTGCGAGTGGACAGGGCGGGAAGTGCGGGAGAAGCACTGGAACAATTGAATGTAAAAATAAAAAAAATAAACGAGGCGGTTTTAGCCTTGGGAATTCCAGTGGACGACATCAAAACACAAAATTATAATCTATATCCAAATTATGATTATAAGGATGGCACCTCAAAAGTTTCCGGATATAATGCTAGTCAAAATATTGTAATCAAGGTGAGAAAAGTTGATGAAAATTCGGAAAACGTGAATAATGTTGTTGCTGTAGCGGGAGACAATGGTACTAACGAAATTCAGGGCGTGAATTATTACATTGATGACATCAGTGTCTTGAAACAAAAAGCTAGAATCTTGGCACTAGAAGATGCACGAAAAAAAGCTGGTGCTTTGGCAAAAGCGGCCGGAATTCGAAGGCTTGGAAAAGTAGTGAGTTGGTATGAAGACGCGCCAATGACAACTGGCAATTATGATTATGCTAATTCACCGATGGCGATGGGAATGGGCGGATCCGCCGAAGCCAAATCTAGCACCCCACCGCAAATTTCCTCCGGCACGCAAGATATTGTGGTGAATATGGGCGTGAATTTTGAAGTGAAATAGTTTTTCTTTAGAATATAAAAAATAAAAACCACGAATTAACGCCGTGGTTTCCTGTTTGACATGTAGAGGCACTTGTTATATCCTACGATACAATCTTTTGGCGTAATAATTTAAACATATAATCAATAATCGGGAGGTAAATAATGAATAAATATGTTGCTATATTAACGCAAGAGGAGATGGTTCTGTTCTTTTCAATTTTTTATTCAATTAATATTTGTACAAGTGTACTTGTTGAAATTGAACCCGAGAAAGATCGTAAAAAATTTACGGTTTATCTGGAGCCTTTTGTGGCTACTGATTATTTCTTGAGACAGGCATTGATTTTTGGAGAGCTCAAACAATGGAGTGAAAGATTTGATAAGCAGAAACAATAAATCTAAGCTAAAAAAAGGAGGGGCGTATGCGATTAGGAGAATTAAGAGAAGGTAGAAAATTCAGGATAGCCGGTTGGGAAAAAGGGCCTGTTCTGGTAGTGCGTTTTGCTTTCGGTAGTGGGCATGAACTAGCCATTCATAAGGATGGAGATTCCACGTGGCTAAAGACGGGGGTCGTAGTGGACAATGGAGTTTTCAATGTTGAAGATGTTTTGAAAACTACTCATGTCTTTCCCGCCACAACTGAAGTTGAGATTATTGACTGAAAATCTCACTTCGAAAAAAATCAATAATCCTACAAGGCGTCCCGCGAGGTATAATAACTCGCGGGATTTTTTATTTTTACTGATTCATCTTTTCCAACTCATCCTTAAATTCGATTTGATAAATATCTAGAAGGGAGATAAAAAGAACGATAATGACTGGCCCAAGAAGAATGCCGACTAGACCAAAAAGTGCGATACCGCCAAGAGTGGAAAGAAAAACAAGAATTGGATGAAGGCTGGTTTCTTTTCCAACAAGTTTTGGGCGAAGAAAATTATCAATAGTGCTCACAACCAATGCTCCAAAAATAAGTATCGTTAATCCTTGCCAAATGTTTCCCAAAAGAAGCATAATGATTCCGGCCGGAAGCCAAACTAAGCCGGCACCAAACATCGGGATGAGGGAAACTAATATAGTGATTACTCCCCAGATGACAGGAGAAGACACGCCCGTGATCAAAAAGACAATAGTCATCAAAATTCCTTGAATAATGGCGATAACGAGAGAACCTTTTAGCGTAGCCTTGGAAACTGAAATGAAATTTTTCAAAAGCTGGCTCTCCTCCGAGTCCTTGAGCGGGCTAAGTGCCATTATCTTTTTTGTAATCGCATCGCCATCTTTGAAAAAATAATAAAGAGAAAAGAAAACCACAAAAGTTATAAAAACAAAATGAGTTACGCCTTGGTAGGTTTTTTTCACCGCGGAAAAAATGAAATTCCCAACACTTTGAAGATTGCCAGTTATCCCTTCCGAATCTTGAGCGGTAATATTTTGCAAGTCTATCGCTGGAAAATTCATTCCAACACTTTTGAGAATTGGTGAAGTGGAAAAAGATTGAAGCTGAGCTTGCCAATCAGTTTTTTGAATATCCTGATAGAGATCGGTGGCTTCTTTGGCAATCAAACTGGCAGTGAGAAAGAATGGAATAACTAAAATGAAAAATAAAATAATGCAAAGTGTGAGAGATGCTAGCGAAGATCGATTGCCAAATTTTTGATTGATTTTTTGGTACCATTTTTTGAAAAGTTGGGAAAGGATAAAGGCTAAAAAAAGTGCCACTAAAAAGGGCTTAAAGACCAAATAAGCGCATATTCCAGCCAAAACAATGAGAATCAGGAGGTAGGTGGAGTTTAAATTATGTTTCATATAAGGTGAGTTTAAATTAATTACTATTACTTCCATTATAGCGCAAATTTAGCTTGGCGAAAAGTACCTATTGCGCGACTTTTCAAAAAGCCTTATAATACAAGGGTAATTAGGGGATATAAATAATAATTAATAAAGTTTCATTCTTTTCTCACAAAAAAGAACGAAGCAAAAAAAGCGATGGCAAAAATGACAAAAGCTCAAATCATGAGCGCGTTGGCAGAAAAAACAGGTCTTGCAAAAAAAGAAGTAGTGGCCTTCATGGACACACTTACTGAAATGGCCTACTCTGAAGTAAAGAAGAACGGAGAATTTGTTCTTCCTGGATTTGGAAAATTGGTAAAGATGCACAGAAAAGCTCGAGTTGGAATCAATCCAGCAACTGGAGAGAAAATCAACATTGCTGCAAAGACTGTAGCAAAGTTTAGATTAGCAAAAGCTGTTAAGGAAGCTGTATTATAATCTGACTCAAGTAGAATTTCAAAAAGATTCCGAGTAATCGGAATCTTTTTTTGTCTGTCATTCTGAGCGAAGCATAGCGAAGTCGAAGAATCTGCTTTTTGCTACTTTATTTTTGCTCAAAAACTTCGCCTTACTTTTTCTTTCGAGCCAAGAAAATATTCTCCACTTACTTTTCTTTGCCTCAAAGAAAAGTAACAAAAGAAAGCGGCCATCCGAGCTCATAGAAAGATAAATTTTCAACTTTTTCGCTAAAATTTATAACTCGGCCCGACCAAATGCGTCGGGCCTCAAACAGGATAAATTTTTTAACGCAAAAAAGTTTCAATTTATTTCTTTCTATTTCGCAAGGATGGAATAAAAATGCAAGATTGTTTTTTCTTAAATTCAGCCTTGCGGAGTACTCCAATATAAATTCAAGTGAGCTGGCGTTAAGAATTTACTCATCTTCGCTTGATGTACTCATTAAGCCTAGTAAATTTAGCCAGTGAACGCAGAATTTATTGGAGTGCGTAGCTTGGCTGAGAGTTCCCTGCCTACCGGCAGGCAGGTTTTTGTTACTTTTTCTTGCGGAAAGAAAAAGTAAGGGGAGAATTTCTTAACGCCCGCCTGCTTCGTAATGCCAGCCAAATAACAAATTGGGGCTTTAGAAGATTATAGTTGCTTTATAATATCTCAACTTAATTTTAGCGACAAAGCATTGCGGGCAGGCTCTAAAATCTCAATTTACCTGCCTGTCGGCAGGCAGGTAATTCTTTATTTTATGGGGTGGGGGAAAATACAAAAAAACAAAATTCAAGAATGGTCGCAGAAAAGTTGAGCTTTAGGGTGGAGCCTAAACCTTTCAAAAAGCTCAACTTTAGTGGGGTAGTTATGAAAGAAAAATAAAATTATAAGAAAAGTAAATTTTTTGCTATAATCAAGCTAAACAAAAGATTTTTTTAAAAAACAGAATAATCAAATTTTATGCATATGCACAAAGTTGATTATTTATATCTTGATATTCAATTATGACAGTAAAAAAAGAGATTGTTCTAAAAAACGAAAAAATTCCATATACTTTCCGAAAAAGTCGGTGCTCAAAGTGTATGCGACTCACAATCAAAAATGACGCGACTTTGGTGGTGAGTGTGCCGTGGCGACTCAGCGAAGAAATTGCGATGAAGTTTGTGAAAGAAAAGGCGGATTGGATTCTTGGAAAGATAAAACATTTTCAAAATAAAGAAGCGAGTTTGCCACCGGCAACGAGAAAAGATTATTTGAAATATAAAAAGCTGGCGCGAGAGATTGTTGAGAAGAAGTTGAAATATTTCAATGAGTTTTATGGTTTTTCATATAATCGAATTTCCATTCGTAATCAAAAAACTCGTTGGGGGAGTTGTTCCAAATCGGGAAACCTAAATTTCAGCTACCGGATAATTTATCTGTCAGAAAAACTTTGCGACTATATAATCGTCCACGAACTTTGCCACCTTGGCGAGTTCAATCACTCTCGAGATTTTTGGAATCTCGTGGCAAAAATGGTGCCGGAGTATAAGAAGATAAGGAAGGAGATTAGGAAGATGTAGAAGAAATGAGGTGTTTTGACTGACTTGATAAAGTGTATTATAATTTTGTTATTAAGAAGAAAAATATATGCAAGTTACTAAATGTGATATTTGTAATAGGAAAATGGAATCAAAAGATATTATTAGAGTACAAGAAAAGGGTGCTACGTTTATTTTTTTTGAACTTTGTGATAGTTGTGCGAAACCGATAACAAAATTTTTAATTAGTAAAAAATTAATTGATGATAAAACTAACAAAAAATATGAAAGAAAAAAAAACAAAAAGTAAAATGACTTTGGATAAATTAGCTACCATAATACAGGGCAATCTTTTAAGTATGGAAGAAAACATAAATAATAAGATAGATAATAAAATAGATGGGCTAAAGAAAGAAATAATATCAGTAAAAGATGAATTAAAAGCCGACATAAAAAATCTTAAAGCTGATTTAAACAAAAAGGTAGATATTTTTGTTCATAATGATTTAAAATTTCGGGTGGAAAAATTGGAAGAAAAAGCAGTGGCGGGGAGGAAGAAATAAAAGATATTTTTTATCAATTTAATTTAAAATTCGAAAGCCGGTTTATGTCGGTTTTTTTGATGAAAAATAGGCTAAAAATTTTAGGTGAAAAGTTAAAAAGGCCTAAAAATGGCTTGTATAAAGTTAAAAATTCAGCTAATTTTCATAAACCTTTACAAAATGTTAAGAATATGCTAGAGTATTTGGATTATCAGAATGGCTGATAATTAGGTAACTTAAAAACAATAAATATAGGAGGTTCGTATGTTTTCAAGAAAAACATTAGTTGCGGACCTTCTTTTTTGGGTCCAAGTCGTACTGGCTTTTTTGTTGTCAGTGCCCCAGTTTTTCAGGCTCTTGGAAAATGTGAAAGGTCAGAGTTTGAGTATGCAGGTTGTAATGCTTGGGTTTTTGCTTCTAAATTTAAGTTTGGCCTTAGGCGCTTATCGTGTTGAGCCAAACAGAAACACACTGCAGATTATTGCAATTTATATTATGTGGGCTGTGTTTGTTACAGGCAATATAGTAGCCATTTTTTGGAACGGCCTATATTGCTGGTCTTCAAATGACACTGTGACAATGTTTCTTGTTGGTGCTGGCGTAGTTTCAATCCTAAATATCTGTATGATAAAAGGTTTGGGATTGAAAGAAGCTTCTATTAAAGGCTCACTTGCAATTATTTTTAAAGCCCTGCCACAGTTTATGATGGCTTTGAAAATAGCGAGCGAAGGTGGGGCTGGTATACCAATGATGACAATTATAGTTGGAAACATTGGCGTCACGATTAGAATCGGACAATTGCTGGTTGCTATTAAAAAGATAGGTTGGGATAAAAACCTAACCTGGATTTTTTTGGCAGAAGTTGCAAATGAAATTAGTTGGGTCATTGTCACAATGGCGTGGTTCTATTGGTTTCTGTTTCTATAGCAGGGATTCGCGTATATACGTGAATCCCTGTTTTTATTTCTACCAAATATCCACTCTTCCCTCCGGTGCAATTATCTTCAAAGCTTTTTCGAGTTCCGCGGTATTTTGGATGCAATAGGGTGTTTCAAGTTTGGAGTTGTTGATAGATAGGTATACTTTCATAGCACCTAGTTCGCAACGATCAAACAGGGAAGAAAGATTTTTGAGGATGGTTTTGTCGAAGTTTGGCGGGAGAGTAATGATGAGTTTAGAAAATTTACTTGGATTTTCCTTTTCTTGTTTTGAAGATTGTGGGGAATCGACAAATTTTTTAGGAGGTTCATTGCCGTTAGCTTTTTGAGTATTGAGAATTCTTTTGAAATTTTCCAATTCATTTTCGTTGACGACTTTGACTGTATCGCAAAGTAATTTGAAACTGCCATCTTTGTCGGAAATTTTTCCACTCGCCAGAATTATTTTTTCTTCTTGCCACATTGAGCCAGTCGCTTCCAGAACTTTGGGAAAAACCAGAATTTCCATCGTGGAGTTCATATCTTCCAGCGTGACGAACATCATTGTTTTTTGATTCTTGAGAAAAATCTTTTTTATTTTGGAAATAATTCCACCTACTGAAACCATTTGTCCAACTGATTCTGACCCAATGTTTCGAATTGGCAAGGCCATTTTTTCAAAATATTCTTGATAATCTTTGACGGGATGATCGCTAATATAAAGTCCGAGAAGTTCTTTTTCCCAAGTTAGTTTTTCTTTTTTGGAAGCTTCTATGGAGGCTTCTAGTTTTATCGGTGGCAGTTTGATGTCAGCATCTCCAAAAAGACTAGTTTGATTGGAATTTTTTAGTTTTTCAATATTTTTTGAATGCGCCAAAATATTTTCAATGGAAGCGATGATGGAATTTCTTTCGGAAAATTCTTCTAACGCGCCAACTTTGGAAAGAGCCTCAATGGATTTTTTGTTGAGATCTTTGTGGCGCACTCTTTCTACGAAATCATTAAGACTCAAAAATTTTCCATTCCTTTTTCTTTCTTCCACAATTTCATGGGCAATGGTATGGCCAACATTTTTCACCGCGTTTAACCCGAAGCGAATTTTTTTGGTATTATTTTTTTCATCTGTAATTACGGCAAACTGTTCAAAGCTTTCATTGACGTTGGGTGGTAAAACTTCAATGCCCATTTCTCGGCACTCGGCAATTTCAATAGCTACGCGGTCGATGTTGTCTTGATCAGAAGTGAGAAGAGCGGCCATAAATTCGGCTGGGAAATGTGCTTTAAGGTAGGCTGTTTGGTATCCGACCAAGGCATAGCAAGCGGCGTGTGAGCGGTTGAAGCCATAACCAGCAAAAGGTTCAATATAAGCAAAAACTTTTTCACCCACCGTGCCAGCAATGCCTTGTTTCATGCAACCCTCAATGAACTTATGTTTTTGTTCTTGAATGAGAGCAAAGATTTTTTTGCCCATAGCTTTTCGAAGCACATCGGCTTCGCCAAGCGTAAAACCGGCCAAGGCTTGGGCAATCTGCATAACTTGTTCCTGATAGACGGCTACGCCATAAGTTTTTTCTAAGATTGGTTTCAAATTCGGATGCAGATACTTAATTTCTTTTTCTCCGTGCTTTCTGGAAATAAAGTCCGGAATCCAGTCCATTGGTCCGGGGCGGTACAGCGCCACCATCGCGATGATATCTTCCAAGACATTGGGTTTCAAAAGTTTCAAATATCTTTTCATGCCGGAACTTTCCAATTGAAACACTCCAGTAGTTCTAGCTTCTTGCAAAAGTTTGAATGTTTTTTCGTCTTCCAGCGGAATGTCATTGATATCAATATCTTGGCCATAAGTTTTTTTCACAATTTTCAAAGCATTTTGAATGATGGTGAGATTTTTTAGTCCCAAAAAGTCCATCTTGAGTAGGCCAATTTTTTCCACAAAACTATATTTAGTCGAAGAGGAATATTGCGTCACGGTGCCATCACCCTTGCCGGTTATTTTTTGCAAAGGCGTATATTCCGTCACAGGTTCTTTGGTGATAACCACTCCGCAAGCATGCATCGAAGCATGACGCACTACGCCTTCAAGGCGCGAAGCGCTGTCGATCAATTTTTTTCCACCCTCGTCATTTTTGTGCAAATCGCTAAATTCTTTGACTTGCTCCAGCGCATCGGAAATTGTGGAAAACATCGGAATCATTTTGGCAGTTTTGTCGCAAAAATCATAGGGGAGTCCGAGAGCCCGTCCGGCGTCGCGAATGGCCGCGCGCGCAGCCATAGTTCCAAAAGTGATAATTTGAGCCACGTGATCGTTGCCATATTTTTGCCGGACATATTCCAAAACTTCATCTCGACGGTCGTCAGCAAAGTCCATATCCACATCGGGCATGGAGATTCGCTCAGGGTTGAGAAATCTTTCAAACAATAAATCATATTTTATCGGATCGATGTTAGTGATGCCGATAAGATAGGACACAAAACTTCCTGCCGCACTGCCACGCCCTGGGCCCACCACAATACCTTGCTCTTTGGCCCAATTGACAAAATCTTGTACGATAAGAAAGTATGACGCAAAACCGGTTTTTCGAATGACATCCAATTCATATTTCATTCTTTCTTTATGCACTTCTGTTATATCGTCATCAAATCTTTTTTTGAGACCGTCTTGGGTAATTTTCAAAAGATAAGTTTCGGCTGTATAACCTTCGGGCACATCAAAGTGGGGAAGTTGAGTTTCGCCCAAAGTTATTTCCAGATTGCACTTATCTACAATTTCTTGGGTGTTTGACAATGCCTCTGGAATATCTTTGAAATGGTCAGCCATCTCTTCGGGACTTTTGAGATAAAGTTCAAAATCCATCAAGTTCATTCGATTAGTTTCCGTAACTTTGCGGTTAGTCTGAATGCAGAGCAAAATATCTTGAATTACATTGTCTTCCTTGTTTATATAATGAATATCATTAGTGGCGACCAGCGGGATGTCGAATTTTTTGGAAATTGCAATAAGGGCTTTATTGGCAACATCTTGATTGGAAAATTTAGGGTGATGTTGAATTTCCAAATAGAAATTACCTTTACCAAAAATTTCTTGATATTCCAAGGCTAGCTTTTGGGCATCTTCAATTTTGCCGTTTATGGCAGTTTCTGGAATTTCTCCTTGCGCGCAAGCGGATAGTCCGATTAGCCCTTCGCTATATTTTCGCAAAAGCACTTTGTTGATTCGCGGTTTATAATAGAAACCTTCTAGGTGCGCCACGGAAATTAGTTTCATCAGATTTTTGTAGCCGATTTCATTTTTGGCAAGCAAAATCAAGTGATAGCGAGTTTTGTCTTCTTGGGTGTTATTTTTGCTCAAATAATCTCCAGATGTCAGATACATTTCACAACCGATGATGGGTTTTATCCCTCGTTCTTTGGCTTTGATGTAGAACTCAATGGCGCCATAGAGCACGCCATGATCGGTAATAGCCAAAGAATCCATTCCAAGCTCCTTGGCACGGTCAAGAATCTCATCGACTTTAGCGAGACCATCTAATAAGCTATAGTGAGTGTGGACGTGGAGGTGAGTGAATTTCATAATGTTTTACGAAATACGAAATTAATACTAAATACGAAAGTACGAAAATGGAGTTTAATCGTTTCGTATTTCGCTTATTTCGTAGTTCGTAAATTTAGCGAAATAAAAACTGGCTCAATCTAATTGATATTCCAGTTAAATAAAATAATGGTAAACTTTTTCATATAATTTTGTTCTCCTCATAGCCCGGGATGACCCTTGGGTTTTGCAGGGGAAGTTATTTCTATTTAAAGTATAGCATATAAATAATATTTGACAAAAATTTAACGAATATGCTATAAATTATTTAAGAATTGGCTGGGACTCCTTGGTTTTGGTTCGAGGCGAACCGAGGCAAAACGAAAACCATATAACCTGGAGGTAACTCCATGGCCGACACAAAGATCAAGACTTTGTAAGTTGGCTAGGGCAGGCTTGCGACGGGAAGCGAGCCTTGGTGGAAACCTCAACAACAGGGGTCCCAGCGATATCGTCGCGGGGTTGGTCGTCTGGGACCTCTGTAAACAAACTAGAATCTGTAGTAGAAAGTTTTCTTAATCTTTTATCTAAAAGATTAAGAGCAATACTATCAGGTTCTTTTTTTATTGGGGAAAATAAAAAAGGATTTCCGGAACAGTGTTCGCGGAAATCCCCTTCGGAGAGATGCTTTTTTATAATATCTTTTCGCCATTCTCTCTGAATATGGCGAAAAAACAAGTATTTGCATGCAAGAAATGCGCGACGCATGCAAACACGCCCTTTTCTATTTCTCGAGCGGTGTCAATTACCACCGTTAGCCCGAGAATTTTTATCTCCTGCTCAGTTTTCATGGTACCTCCTCACATCTCGCATTGAACTTTTTAATTTCCGGAGGGAGCAGTTCCTTTTCCAAAAAAGAAGGAGAAGACAGAAATTTCCATCTTTCTTTATTGAACTGCGTTATCGCTCTGTTCATTGAGCACATATCCCCGCCGTTTTTTTCGATCAGTTCTTTCTCTTTTAGAATCCAGAGCGAATTGGCATTTAATTCTTCCAAGGTCTCTATCTCCTGAGAAGAATTGTTTTCGATATGGCTGCGGAGTATCGTTATGCCAACACAAAGTAAGAGAGCCACCACTATTCCGCATGTAAGAACGAGATTCTTTTTAACTTTACTCATTCCTTGTTCTTCTGTAATTTCTGGTGCATTTATCGTATCCATCAAGCGTCTCCTTTTTATAAACAGTTTAGATTGATTTCTTCTATCTCTTTGGGCAACAATCTTTTTTCTTGTGAAGATAGCGAGGGCAATAGTTCATCTCGCATCTCATTGAAATAATAAATATGACTATTTAGATCATTGCCGATATCTTCAAATTGAGCTTTTCCCTCCTCGATTTTAGAATGCAAGGTAATTAGCTCAATTATTATTTTTTCTTTCGTATCTGGCCTAAAATTAAATTCGACGAAGGCCAACATAATAAGAACGAGTATTAATAATTTTCTAAATAATCGCATACTTGGCCTCCGTAAATGTTTGATTGTTAAAGAATATCGAATTATGCTTTTCTAAAGCCGATTATGTTAAATCAGGCTGTTAAAAAAGTATATTTAAGGATATAATAGAACATATGATTAAGTCAAGCTTTGAATTAGAAGAAAAATTAAGCGCCGAAGGATATGAGATTATTATCGGGATTGATGAGGTGGGGAGAGGACCGTTGGCTGGGCCGGTTGTGGCGTGTGCGACAAGCTTGAGGAATAAATATCCAATTCAAGGTTCGACCTTTAAAATTCCTAAGGTCGAACCTTGGGATTTGATTCGCGATTCAAAAATGCTCTCAGAAAAACAGAGAGAAAGTTTGTTTGATTTTATCGGGGAGAATTTTTATGTGGGAGTGGGGATTTGTGATCATCAGACAGTTGACCGAGTGAATATTTTGGAAGCAAGTTTCCTCGCGATGAAAAGTGCGGTTTCGCAGTTGAAAAATAAAATTCAAAATTTTGAGAATTCGAAAATGATAATTCTTCTGGACGGCAACAAAAAAATTCCTAATTTTTCACTTGAACAGCGGGCAATTGTGAGTGGCGACAAACTCATAAAATCAATTTCCGCCGCTTCAATTTATGCCAAAGTGACGCGGGATCGCATGATGGGTGAGATGCACGAAAAATATCCTGAATATAATTTTTCCAAACATAAGGGATATGGCACCGCAATGCATATGGACGCCCTCAAAAAACATGGTCCCTGCGAAATCCACCGCAAAAGCTTCCGACCGGTCCGAAAATGTATGGTATAATAAAAAAGTAAAATTTTATTTTATAAGATAAAAACAAAAATATGAAAAAAATGTCATTTCTAGCGCTAGTGATGTTGGCGATTATGTTATCTGGCTGTGGGACTAAAAATAGTTCAACAGTGGGG
Source organism: Parcubacteria group bacterium (assembly GCA_041662285.1). Classification (GTDB taxonomy): domain Bacteria; phylum Patescibacteriota; class Minisyncoccia; order Moranbacterales; family UBA2206; genus UBA2206. Next base: position 41,169 of record JBAZSS010000002.1, on the reverse strand, counting down.
CAAAAAAATGCTAGCGAAAATTCTTTTGAGATGAATAGTGAAAAAAATACAAATTCAGTAGCAGATACAACCACAACTTCTGCGGAAAATTTAGATTCTTCTGAAAACAATGCTAAATGTGATGCAGAATATGATGCGCTTATTTCCAAATACGGAAAAACATATGAAGATTGCTATGGGAAGGTGGACACAGTAGGTTGCGATAATAAAAATAATATAAACAAAAAGAAAAATTTGGTTTTAATTTTAGATTCCTCCGGTTCTATGGCACCAAAAATTGGCGGAAAAACAAAAATTGAAATTGCCAAAGAAGCCGCCTTGAATTTTGTGAAAAATTTAAATGGAGAGGTGAATGTTTCCATTATTGCTTATGGTCACAAAGGAAGTAATAGTGCTAGCGATAAGGCTGTTTCTTGCGCCGGCATAGAAGAAATTTATTGGTTGGATAAAATCAAGCTAGATGTGATAACTTCAAAAGTTTCCTTTTTACAAGCGACTGGCTGGACACCGATAGCTGATTCTTTGCAAAAAGCTAGTGATATTTTGGCGAAATATCCGGGAGATCAATATCAAAATTCAGTCTTGCTAATTAGTGATGGCGAAGAAACTTGTGGTGGCAATCCAGTTTCTAAAGCGAAAGAATTGAACGGTAATGATATAAAATTGATAACCAATGTGATTGGATTTAATGTTGGTGGAACAGCGGAAAATCAATTGAAAAATATTTCTCAAAATGGCGGAGGAGTTTATTATTCAGCCAGAAGTTCAGAAGAACTCAATAATGTTATGAATAAAATGTCGGAATCTAATTGCACTATAAACAAGGTAAATGCCAACAGCATGAGCCAACTCTCGGTAACTAATAGTCACAGCTCTTGCGTATTAAAATTAAGCAATGAAAAATTTGATGCAAGGTTGGCTATAAATGAAATTTCTGAAGATTGCAAACAATATGTGAATGATAAATATGGCGAAAGAACCAAGAGCATAGAAAATCAGATAGAAGAAGCTTTTAATGTGGGTCAACAAAAAATAGATCAAGCTAAATAAAATGAAGAGAATAAAAATATTAATTGTCAGTGTTATTTTTTTAGTTGTTGCATACCCAACAATTATTTTTAGTTCTGGAGATGTGCCGTCTTGGAAAAAATATACCGATCTTCATTATAAAGAGCGTGCAGATAAATGCGGAAGTTATAATTCTAATGCCAATAAAGAATGCGAGGATATAGCAGACAAAGCATATGGAAAATGGCAAGATTGTCGCACGGGATGCAGTAGTACTGATTTTATTGAAAATAAGTGTGGCAGTCCTTATAGTAATAAGAATTGGAATGAATGTGCAGACGAGACTGATAATGAGTGTACCTCAGAATGCAAAGATTTTTTGTTATTTGAATTTAATTCTTCAACTGAAAAAAATAATACTAATAATAAGAAGAAGGATAATGTGATTCAGGATGAGCTTATTGGTTTACCTTTCAATTCAAAAATTAGTACATTCCCATGTATCGGAGAAACGCCAAAAAATTCAGAGTTATGTTTAAGGGACGATGAAGAAGTATTTTATTATACTAAGAAAGAATTAGTTGAATCTTGTGGTGTTCCTGAGGGGAGCGAACCAAAATGTGAATATGTTTGCAAAAAAGGATATAATTTTATCGATGGTGAATGTGGGGGCGATGGATTTTTTGCGAAGATTATAGCCTGGATTAAAAATTTATTCTAACTTAAAAAAGTCTAATTATTTCTTCAAATCCCCGAAATGCAGTGAGGGGATTTTTATCTTGGAAAAAATCCAAATAGGAATGTTTTCCAGGAGTAGTTATATTTTTGAAATTGTCATAAAGAACAATTTCTAGAGAGTTATTTTTCTTGAAGTTTATATCGCTTTTGAGATTTGAGTGTTGCGAGAGAATATTTTCAATTTTTGTTTTTATTTCTGGATATTTTTCGCAAGGAAAAGTAAAAAGAAAATAATGCGAATATTTTTCAAAAGCGTCTTTGTTGAAAGTAGCAGTGGGTGAACCGACAAAAACACTTGTCCCAATGTAGGGTTTAACGACATAATCAATTTCTATTTTTTCTAGATTAGACAAATTTTCATTTTCTAGATATTGGAATAAACTCTCCAATCTTTTCAAGCGAAACCATTTTTGCAAAGGATTTTTGCGCCAGCGTTGTCCAATGTAGCCGTAGAAATAGGAGATATAGAGAAAATAAATTGCAAAAAGCAAAAAAATTCCAACAATTGTGAATGTCCCACTAATTCCCTTGGGAAGTGCCAATGCGATCATAAGAAGAATCATGCCTAAAAACCAAAGCACAAAAAGATGAAGCACTATGGCGCCGAAACTTTTTAGAATCCGGATGTACGCTTTTGCAATTTCTGGCGAAAAAGCATCCAATGTGATGTCTTTGTTTTGAAGGTATTCTTGATAGTTCATTTTGTTTTATGGTTAGTAATTATTTTTCTTAATTTTAGCATAAGGGGATAAAAATTCAATTGTTGATTTTAGTTAATATTTATTATAATATAGATATATGAAACAGGAAATTCAAAAATTAATAGAAAAAGCGGTAAAAGACCTCGGTTATGAAATCGGGGAGGTTGAAGTTGACTATCCAAAAATCGAAACTTTTGGCGATTATACGACTAATGTGGCGATGGTTTTATCCAAAATTGCCAAGAAAAACCCGATGGAAGTAGCGGAAAGTATAAAGAATAAAGTAGAAAGTATAAAGCAAAATGAAATTGAAAAAATTGAGATTGTTAAACCAGGGTATATAAATTTTCATTTATCGAAAGAATATTTGCAAAATAAAGTTCGGGAGATAAATGAAAAAGAAAATAAATTTGGTGAAAGTAAAATTGGAAAAGGAAAAAAAGTTAACAATGAATTTATTTCTGCCAATCCGACTGGACCGCTTCATCTGGGCAATGGCAGGGGAGGATTTTTTGGAGATGTGATTGGAAAAGTTTTGGAAAAAGCTGATTATGAAAATGTAAATGAATATTATGTAAATGATGCTGGAGAGCAATTGCTCAAATTAGGTCACAGTGTTTTGAAAGATGATGAGGCGGCATATTCTGGGGAATATATTGATGAATTGAATAAAAAATTTGCAAAAATAAAAGATATCAAAGAAATCGGAGAAAAGTCGGCCAAGATTGTGCTGGATGAGATTATCAAAAAAACAATCAAAGAAAAGATGAAAATTAATTTTGATAGCTGGATGTCAGAAAAATCTCTTTATGAAGATGGCTATATTGATAAGGCGATTGAAAAATTGAAAAAGAAAAAATTAACTTTTGAAAGGGATGGGGCAATGTGGCTTGAGACGACAAAATTTGGCGATGACAAAGATCGCGTGCTCATCAAAAAAGACGGACAAAAAACATATTTTGCCTCGGATTGCGGATATATTCTGAATAAAATAGAAAGAAAGTTTGAAAAAATAATTGAAGTTTGGGGTGCTGATCATCACGGCTATATTTTGAGATTTCGCGCAGCAACCGAAGCCCTTGGGTTCAAAGGAGAACTCAAGTTTGTGATTGTGCAATTGGTACGTCTTGTGAAGGATGGTAAAGAAGCTAGAATGAGCAAACGTGCTGGGAATGTTGTATATATTGATGAGCTGATAGACGAAGTTGGTTTGGACGCCGTGCGATTTTTCTTTTTGATGTATGATGCTAACACTCATATGACTTTCGATCTTGATTTGGCCAAAGAAAGATCTGAAAAAAATCCAGTTTTTTATGTGCAATATGCGCACGCTAGAATTTGTAGTATCTTGGAGAAGGCGAAAGAGATCCCTCTCCTGTCTAGAGTACCGGACATCCCTGCCTCGCTGGCAGGCGGGCTCTCCCAAAGGGAGAGGAGGGATAAGATAGATTTATCTTTATTAACTCACGAAAAAGAATTGAGTTTGATTCGAGAACTCGACAAGTTCCCGCAAATTATTGAAGATGTTTCCGAAAGTTATGAAGTGCATAAGTTGCCGTATTATGCTATAAAACTAGCGGATAAATTTCATTCTTTCTACAATGATTGCAAGGTGCTAGATGATGAGAATACAGAGCTAACTGGCGCTAGACTAAACCTCATAAATGCTGTTAGAATAGTATTGGGAGAAACATTAAGATTAGTGGGAGTAGAAGCTCCAAATAAAATGTAATAATAAGCACAGAAAAACACAGAAGATAACAGAATAACACAGAATAATTTTGTGTCGTTCTGTAAAATTCCGTGTAATTCTGCTAAAACATATGAAGATAGGAATTGACGCGCGCACAATTTTGAATCCAGAGAAGGGTGAAGCGATTGGAGTGGGGCACTATACCTATCAACTCATTCGACATCTTCTGGAGATCGACAAAGTGAATGAATACGTTTTGTTTTTTGATTTTCGTGTGCGAGAAAAAGATGTGAAAAAATTTGCTCAGTCTAATGTGAAGATAAAATTCTATCCATTTTCGGATTATAAAAAATATTTACCGGGAGCCTACAATGAAATTTTGGGTACCGCGACCCTAATGAAAGAAAATTTGGATGTAGTTCATTCAACGTCGCCAATGAGTCGAATTCCGGTTGGGTATCGTGGAAAAACTATTGTTACGGCGCATGATTTGGCAGTATATAAGGTGCCGGATGTTTTTCCAAAACTAAAAAGCACCAAAGCACGAGCCGTGATGAGTCTTATGGTGAGCAAAGCCGACAAAATAATTGCCGTCTCTGAATCGACCAAAAAAGACATTGAAAATATTTTCAAGTATCCAGCTGAAAAAATCAAAGTTATCAATGTTGGTTTTGATAAACGGCTTTTTGAAGAATCAAAACTAACCCGCGAAAAAGTTTTGGAAAAATATGGAATTCCTTTGGACAAAAAATACATACTATTTCTTGGTACAATTGAACCGATCAAAAATATCACTAGACTTTTGGAAGCGTTCAAAATTTTCAAAGAAAAATGTCAAAAAATCAAAGGTAAATGCGATCACAAACTTATTTTGGCTGGAAAGAATGGTTGGTTGGCGCAGGAATATAAGCAAATCGTGAAAGATCTCGGAATCTCCAGTGATGTTATTTTCACCGGTTATGTGGTTGGTGATGAACTAGTGCCACTTTTCAAAAACGCCGATTTTTTTGTGATGCCATCGCTCTATGAAGGTTTTGGTATGACAGTATTGGAAGCTTTTGCCACGGGGACGCCAGCGATTGTCTCAAATGTTTCTTCTATTCCAGAAGTGACGGGAGACGCCGCCTATCAAATTGACCCAATCGACACACAGGGCTTGGCCGAGGCAATGACAAAATTTGCAGGAGATGAAAACCTCAAAAATGATTTTCGCGAGAAAGGAAAAAAACAAGTGGAAAAATTCAATTGGGAAAAATGCGCAAGGGAGACTTTGGAGGTGTATAAAAGTTTTGAAAAGAAATAAACCATTGCATTTTTGATAAAATACATTATTATATAGAAAAGGCTTTGATGGAGAGATCACTCCGGAGCTGTGAAAAGAAACTCGCCTCATCGGCGAATAGTAGACTTCACCGGGTAAGCCCGTGATAGCGGTAATAAGGGTTTATTAGTGGAATAGTTTATTAGTTTATTGGTTTTTAAAAACCAATTAACTACTTAACTAAAAAACTAATTAACTAAACTAAGGAGGTACCACGACTTTGTTCGTCCTTATGCATTTTTTTGCGTAGGGATTTTTTAATTTATGTTGATAAAAAATTAATTTTAAAACTATGACTGACTATACGATAATTTCAAAATTTAGAAACAAAGAACAATGTGAACTACTAGTAAAAAAATTGCAAGAAAAAGGAAAAACTTGTTATAATTTTTGTGAAAAACCTGCTGATAAGAATAATCCAGAGGCACATCCGGAAGAGCAAATGAAAGCTTTTGAAGCTGTCGATAATTTTTATAATGATGAATATTTTAGAGAAATTTTCGAGAAAGATTTGGAGGGTTTGAAAAATGCGCAGAAAGTCATTGTTCTTTTGCCAGCTGGAAATTCAGTGCATATCGAAGCAGGCATTGCCTATGGGCTTGGAAAGCCATTAATTTTGATTGGCAAAGTCGAAAAACCAGAAAGCCTATATTTGATATTCGAAGAAAGATATGAAACTATGGAAAAATTTTTAGAAACAATTTAATTTGTATAACAATAAAATACTATGGCATTTAAAAAAGTTGATGCAAGACAGAAATATTCACAGATGGAAGAAGAGGTAATTGAATTTTGGAGAGAGGATAAAACTTTTGAAAAATCTGTTTCCGCAAGAGACAAAAAAGACTCCTATGTTTTTTATGATGGGCCTCCATTTATCACGGGAGTTCCGCATTATGGAACTTTGCTTTCTTCAATTGTCAAAGATGTTGTGCCGAGATATTGGACAATGAAAGGTAAGCGAGTGGAGAGGCGATGGGGTTGGGATTGTCATGGTCTTCCGGCGGAAAATTTGGTGGAGAAAAAATTAGGCATCAAAGACAAGCGAGATGTGGCAAAAATTGGATTGGAAAAATACATTGAAACTTGCAGAAGCGAGATGGTTCAAGGCGGAAATGAATGGGAAAGTACAATCGAAAGAATCGGACGTTGGGTGGAATTTAAGAATGCCTACAAGACTATGGACAAAGAATACATGGAAAGTGTTTGGTGGGCTTTCAAAGCCTTGCACGAAAAAGGAAAGATTTATGAAGGAGAAAAAGTTTTGATGTATTGCACGCGTTGCGCTACCCCAATTTCCAAAGCTGAAGTGGCAATGGATAACAGTTATAAGGTTGTCACTGATCCATCGGTCTATGTGAAATTTAAGTTGGAAGGTGAAGAAAACACGTATTTATTAGCTTGGACGACGACACCTTGGACGCTTTCAGCGAATGTAGCTTTGGCAGTTAATCCAAATTTAAAATATGTGAAGCTAAAATTTAGTAGAGTTACTGTAAATAATACTAAAATTAATATTAAGGAACAAGACACTTATATTGTCGAAGAAAATAGAGCTAAAACTGTATTTGGATTTGATTATAGAGACGCATCGGGGATTGCTATGCTGGGTGGTATAAACGGTGAGCCATTAGAATTGGATCTGAGTTTTGAATATAAAATTATTTCAGGAAGCGATTTAATTAATAAAAGGTATAAACCGCTTTTTGTTGATCATGGTGAAAATTCACATAAAATTATTGCAGGAGAATTTGTGACAACTGAAGATGGAACTGGAATTGTGCATATTGCACCAGCTTTCGGAGAAGACGACTATGCCGTTGCTAAAAAAGAAAAATTGCCCGTGGTAAATACGGTAGATGAAAACGGAGATTATATAAACGGAAGATGGGCAGGAAAAAATGTTTGGGAAGTAAATAAAGAAATCGCTAAAACATTATTGGCGGAAGGTGTAGTCATGAAAATTGATTATGTCCAACATGAATATCCGCATTGTCATCGTTGCGCAACTAAGCTAATGTATCGTGCTCATCCAAGTTGGTTTATGAATATTGATGAACAAAAATCAGAAATGCTGGCGCAAAATAAAAACATCAATTGGTTTCCGCAGCATTTCAAAGAGAAGCGTTTCAAAAACACGATTGAAACTGCGCCCGATTGGAATTTGAGTCGAGATCGTTTTTGGGCTACGCCAATTCCAGTTTGGCGCGGAGAAAAAAGCGATGGCACCGTAGTGACAAAAGTGGTGGGAAGTTATCAGGAACTCAAAGAACTTTCTGGTGCGGAACTTTCTGACTATCATTTGCCGTATGTGGACAAGATAACTTTCGAATTAGATGGGGTAAAAATGAAGCGAGTGGAAAAAGTTATGGATTGTTGGTTTGAATCAGGCTCGATGCCTTTCGCTCAATTTCACTATCCTTTTGAAAATCGTGAAAAATTTGAAGAAAATTTCCCCGGAGATTTTATTTCGGAATATGTCGGACAAGTACGGGCTTGGTTTTATTATTTGCATGCAATCTCGGTGGGGCTTTTTGGAAAAGAAGCTTTCAAGAATGTAATTGTCACAGGCACAATTGCTGGAGCTGATGGCAAGAAAATGTCAAAGTCTCTGGGAAATTATACTGATTCAAATATCTTGCTTGATCAATATAGCGCCGATGCACTGCGGTATCTCTTGATAAATTCCCCACTATTAAATGGAGAGGATTTTATTTTGACTGACAAGGACGTTTCGGATGTTCAGAGAAAATTAGGAACATTGTGGCAAAGTTATAGTTTCTTTGTGATGTATGCTAATGTGGATAAATTTGAAGTAAGTAGAGACGCAAAATTTTGCGTCTCTGCAGGGGGCAATCTTTTGGATCGTTGGATTGTTTCAAAATTACATGAATTAATTAAGATTGTAGACGAAAACATGCTTGCCTATGATTTGCCTAATGCGACAAAACCAATCATGGATTTTATCGATAATCTTTCTAATTGGTATATCCGAAGAAGTCGAAAGCGATTTTGGAAGAGTGAAAATGATGGCGACAAAAATGAGGCCTATGCCACATTGCATTATGTGCTTGTTACGCTTTCAAAATTGATGGCGCCGTTTACGCCGTTTATTGCGGAAGAGATATTTAGGAATTTATCCGGTGCTGTAGAGACGCAAAATTTTGCGTCTGTACACCTGCAAGATTTCCCAATTGCCGATGAAAAATTGATTGATGAGAAATTGAATGAGGAGATGCGAGAGGCTAGGATTATAATAAGTCTTGGATTGCAATTAAGAGCTGATGCAAAGATTAAAGTTAGACAACCACTGGAAGAATTGCGGATTATGAATTATGAATTGAAAGAGGAATTTCAAAATATTATAAAAGAGGAACTTAATATTAAAAGTATTTCTTTTTCAAATAAATCCGAAAAAGAAAATTTAGAAAAAGATGGGTGGAAAGTTATTGGAAGAATAATCGATTCTTCAAATACGTATTTTATAGCTCTTAAAATTGAAATCACTCCTGAGCTCAAACTCGAAGGTCAAGCGCGAGAGGTGATTCGTTTTATTCAAGAAATGAGAAAAGAGGCTGGCTTCGAAGTTGACAATCGAATAGAAATAGTTTATAGTGGTAAGTCTAAGATCTTTAACAATATAGATCTCAAGAAATTAATCGCCAAAGAAACTTTGGCGAATGGCATATTGTCTTCCGACGAAGTCTCCGGAGATCTCAAAAAAACTTTTGAGGTGGATGGGGAGGAGTTGGAAATTGGGGTTAAAAAAATATAAAAAAGGAGTGGACAAGTGAAAAAAATTATACTAAGTGTGATTTTATGGCTCTTGTCAGGAGTTGCCTTGTATCTTGGAAACTTAATTCTATCATTTTTACTGGTTGTTGTAAGCGTGCTTTTGTTTGGTTTGGGATTAGTTAATGTTTGTTTTCAAGATAGATGTTTGGGTATTATGAAAAAAATAAAGGAGTAATTTTTGTGTGGATGTGGATAATTTTGTTTTTGGCTATTGTTGCTGTATTAGTTCTCTACGGCATGACTTTCTTTCCTGATGAAAATTAGGGAGGGAAAAATGAAAAATAACTTTTATGGGCGGATTGCAAATTTATTGCGACCGCCCTCTGTTTTTTTTCGAGCGCTTGCCAAAAGGTCAAAAGTCTGCTATAATGGTTATGTAAGTGGCTAAAGAAAGCCATAAAAGTGTTGAAAGCCGGGTGAAAAGCCCGGATTTTTTTATTTTACGAACTACGAAATGAGCGAAATACGAAACAATTAAACTCCCTTTTCGTACTTTCGTATTTAGTATTAATTTCGTAGTTCGTAAATGATTATTATGATTAAAAGACTAAAAATCAAATTAATAGAAGAATGTTTTGTGGAAACGGTTGCAATTGCGATTATGTTTTTCATTTTTGCTATGCCGATAATGGCGAGTGAAATAAACCCAGGGAAAGTTATCCAACTGGTTAACATCGCTCGAGAGAAAGAAGGCTTGGCTCCGCTTAGCCAAAGTGAGGCACTTTCCAAAGTGGCTAATGACAAACTCAATGATATGATTGAAAATCATTATTTTGCCCATACTTCGCCAAAGGGGAAAACCCCTTGGCATTGGTTTGAACGAGAAAATTATGACTACCAATTTGCCGGTGAAAATTTAGCCATCAATTATACCAGCGCCGAAGAACAACAAAAAGCTTGGATGAATAGTCCAACGCACCGAAAAAATATCTTGAATTCTGATTACAAAGAAATCGGTGTGGCGTTTGGTGCTGGAGAGATAGATGGGGAAATGTCGCTTATCACAGTGCAAGAATTTGGAGCAAGAGTTGACGCAGTGGGATTGATGAAAGAAGGAGAGAATTCCATAATGCAAAAAAGTACAAACTTATTGAAACAGGGAAGTGGAATTTTGCCACAAGTTTTGTCGATAAAAAATGAGATGCCGGTCAAATCTAATTTAATGAAGAATGACGCTAAGATAGATCCAGCAAAAATTTGGCCAGGCGTGTCTAACTTTGCATCTATAATTGCGACTGTTTTGTTTCTGAGTTCACTGGTACTCTTGCCAATTGCTTTTTTAGCGGTAGCTTGCGACAAAATATATATAGCCCATGAAATGAAAAAGAATACCCATCCATTTTAATAGATAAAAAACAATTTAATACTGAGTAAAAAAAAGGCCGAAAAAGCCTAAAAAAAGAAAGGCTAGATTCCTTGCCTTGTCCCGATAGATCGGGAAATAAAAACAAAAACAAAAAATTCCACCGCTAGGGTGGTTTTTTTGATGATTTGGTGCGAAATTATTGACTAAAAATTCAAAATATGCTTGAATATGAAGAAGCTTAGAATCTTAGGCTTTTAGTTTTTTGACAATTTAATAGTATAAAAGGACTTACGCATTTGGTGGGAAATATTATTTTCTCGTTAAATGCGTAAGTCCAAATTAATTTTTTAGCATCAACCTAAACCCTCAAAGGAGAAAAGGAAAATGGGAGATAAAAAAAGAAAAGTTATGATTCTGTGTAAAAGTGATATTTCTGAAGAAATGAAAAGTGGTCATAAGATAGATAGCAATGATGAGGTCTATTGTTTCTTTGGTTGTGACGAGGCGTTGGCTTGGCTAATGATGGAGGAGTCCAAGCCGGATTTGATATTGGTTGATTTAGAAGACAAAAATTGTCAAGGCGATTTTTTTATTACAAATGCAAAAAGATCCGCTCCAAAGGCAGATGTGATGGGGATATATCCATCCCAAAAAAACGAACCTTAAAAAAAGGAGTTGAAAATGCAAGAAGGAAAAAAGAAAAAATTTCGGACAATCTTGTTGGCAGATAGTAATTCGTCGACAAATGATGTAATGAGAAGGTATATTAAAAATGAGAAACTTGCGGAAGAAATAATTTCTTTAGAAAATAGAAATGAACAGGAGGAGATATTAAGAACGGGCGCTGTGGATGTATTAGTTACCGGTCTTAAATATAAAGGATTTGGCATTGTTAAGTTTGCGAAGGAACTTTCCCCAAAAACCAAAATAGTCATTTGTTCTGGAAGTGTAAATTCCGAAGATCTGGCTAGGGAAATACAGCCTAATGTTTTTATAAAAAAGCCAGTTTCGATGGGGGAATTTATTAAGGCAGTTAGGAGTCTTCTTTAAAAATCAATTTTCTGAAACTTCAGAAGGGGCGCTTTGTTGCAGATTCATTGCAACGGGCGTCTTTTTGTTTATAGGGAAAGATAGAAAAAATCTGTCATGCTGAATTTACCGTGCCTCGCCGGCAGGCGGGTTTCAGCATCTAATTTAGTTAATGTTAGAGATCCTGAAACAAGTTCAGGATGACAAGTTAGGTGCTAAGTTAGAGTTTTTATAGTAAAATTAAATTATGGAATATAAATATAATGCGATTGTGTTGAATAAGATTGACACTGGTGAAACTGACCGGGTGTATGTGGTTTATACTCGGGAAGCTGGGCGGATTTTGGTGCGGGCAATTGGAGTCAAAAAGCCCAATGCTAAATTGGCGGGCAATCTTGAATCTATAACGCAATGTGAAATTTTTTTGGCTAAGGGCAAGGGGCGAGGCAATATCACGGGCGTAATTCCAACGGAAAATTTTTTAGCAATCAAGGAAGATATCGATGCCATGGAGAAAGTTTTTGGGGTGATGAAAATTTTCAATCGTTTGATGACGCAGGAAGAAAAAGACGAAAAAACTTTTCAACTTTTGCTAGATTATCTTTTAATGATGAATGATGAGGCTGGCAAAATCGAAAAGGATATTTTGAAATTTGATATTTATACTTTGGGATTTATTTTCAAACTTTTGCAAAATTTAGGCTACAAACAAGAGGCTAAAAAATGTGCTGTTTGTTCTGGTAAGCTAGTCTCAGGAGAAAACTATTTTAGCGCGGAGAGGGGTGGGATAATTTGTCCAAACTGTGCCAAGCAAGAGATAAAAAAAATCAGAATAACTGATGAAGGGGTAAAATTCATTCGCATTGTGCTGGACAATAAGATTGAAAATCTTGGTAAGGTGAAGCTTGAAAAAAAGAGTTTGAATAATTTGAAAATTATTGTCAATGAGGCGGTGAGGTGGATAGCGAATTAGGCTCCTCGCCATTTTTCTTTTCCCAAAAACTTAGCCTTACTTTTTCTTTCCGCAAGAAAAAGTAACAAAAAGAACTCTCAGCCGAGCTCCTGTGACGAAAAATTTTCAGTTTACTCACTAAATT
>JBAZSS010000002.1:0-28471 GCA_041662285.1 Parcubacteria group bacterium | reverse complement strand
TAAATTCTTAACGTTCGTAAACTTCAATTTTTATCGTCGCCGTCGCAAGGCTGAAATTAAAATGTAAAATATAAAATGCAAAAAAGTTCAATTTTAGAGAGATGAGGATTGTATTGTTAAAAATCAAAAAATCTAGTATTATGATAGTATAAAAAACAAAGATAAATATATGTCACTTCAAGATATTAAGAATAATTTATACAAAAAAGAGGCGCCGGAGAATTTGTCGGAGCATGAGATTAGTAAGTATGATCCGTCGCTTGCCAAAGATACAGGAGAAATGAAAAAAGGCGAGAGTGATTTGTGGGCAAAAAAAACTGGACTGGATAAGACTGAAAAAAAGGCTATCAAAAAAGGCGTGATTGCATTTACAATTGTCATTGGGATAATTATTTTGATGGCGATTTTTATGCTAGTTCGGCAAATGCTTTTTCAATCGGGCAATGCCACAGTCGAAATATCTGGTCCAATACAAGTAAGTAGTGGAAAACTTTTGAGTTATGAAATAACTTATAAAAATGACAATCGGCTCACCATAAAAAATGCAGTTTTGCGCGTGAGTTATCCAGAGAATTTCAAGCCGGAAAATAATCCTGATTTTAAATCAGACAACCTCACTTCGGGAAGTTTCAATGTCGGAACGATTAAAGGCAAAACCCAAGGGAAGATTGTGTTGAACGGAAAAGCTTATAGTCCCAAGGGTGCACTTATTTATCTAAAGGCTTCGATGTCGTATAATCCTTCCGGTTATTCCAGCCAATTTCAAGCTAGTCAGCAGTTGGGAGTGAGCGTTAATTCCGCGCCAATTATTTTAGAGGTTTTGGCTCCGCAAAATGCTTCCAATGGCGACGCGGTTGACTACCAGATAAACTATAAAAACAATGGAGCGGAAGCGATGGATAATTTGTCGATTAAGATTAAGTATCCTGATCAGTTCACTTTTTCTTCCTCGAGTCCCAAAACTTCAACGAATGACAATGTTTGGGATATTGGAAATCTTCCGGCTGGACAAGGTGGGAAAATAGTCGTGAGTGGAAAATTAGAAGGTGAAAGAGATAATATCAAGAGGGTTGAGGCAGAAATTGGCGTGGCTGAGCAAAATGAATTCGTGGCATATAACACTGAAAGCGCCGAGACAAAGATTGTTTTTTCTCCTTTGACGATAATGCAAATGGTGAATGGTCAAAGAAATCTTAATGTTAACGCTGGCGATACCTTGGAATTTAAAATAAATTATAAAAATAGCGGAGATTTGGGACTGAGAGATGTTATCATCACAGAAAAAATAGACAGTCAGATGTTGGATTATTCATCTTTGAAACTTAAAAATGGAAGTTTTGATGTCGATAGCAATACGATTACTTGGAAAGCTTCAGATATAGCCCAACTGGCTAATCTAGGAGCTAATCAGGGCGACACATTGACTTTCTCCATAAGAGTTAAGGATACTTTTCCGATTGGAGAAGAAAAAGATAAAAATTTTATGATAAGTAGTGTAGCAAAAATTGACAGTCCGGATGTGCCAACGCCGATTTCAATGAATAAGGTGATTTCTAGCAATACTATAAATATGAAAATTAATTCCAAAATAGTTGTGGATGTTAAAGGGTATTATGCCGATCAGAGTATTCCTAATTCTGGGCCAATTCCTCCAAAAGTTGGACAGGAAACAACCTATACAATTCATTGGAGAGTGACAAATATTTCCAATGATGTTTCAAATGCTGTAATTTCAGCTGTCTTACCAACCAATTCTCAGATGACTGGAAAAATTTTTCCAGAAAATTCAAAAGTTGAATATAATTCCAGGAACAACTCGATTGTATGGAAAGTTGGAGAGATGAAATCTGGCATGGGACTTCTTTTTGCTTCACCTGAAGTAGCCTTTCAAGTTAAGATAAAACCATCACCCGATCAGGTTGGCAGAGAGGCGGGTCTCTTGGGAGAAACTATTTTTACAGCCAAAGATATGTTTACTGAAGAAAATCTTACTTGGACTGCTAATAAGAAAGATACTAATTTATTAGAGGATATTTCTGTGGTAAATGGAATTCGAGTAGTAAATTAGAGGGAAATTGAAAATTATGTTTGAGATAATTTCGAAAAATAAAAACAGTCGAATTGGGAAAATTAAACTCAAAAACGGAGAAGTTAATACTCCGTTTTTTATGCCTGACGCGACGCGCGGATTTGTGCGCTCAATTGACAATGAAATCTTAGAAGAAATTGGACTGGAAGCAATTCTCATTAATACTTACCACCTATTTTTAAATCCTGGGATGGAAATCATAAAACAAGCTGGCGATGCACATAATTTTATGAATTGGTCGCGACCATTACTTTCCGATTCCGGTGGATATCAGGTTTTTTCTTTGATCCATAAAAACCCTAAGCTTGGGAAAATCACTGACAATGAAGTTATTTTTCGTTCGCCAACCGATGGCAAAAAACATATTTTGACACCGGAAATTGCCATTCAAATTCAATTTGATTTGGGAGTGGATATGATGGTTTGTTTGGATGATCCACCACCGAATGATTATCCACGTGAAAAAATTGCGCAGGCAGTTGAAAGAACGATTAGATGGGCAGGTCGATGCAAAAAAGAATATCAAAAACAAATTGAAAAAAGAAAAATATCTGAGGCGGATAGACCATTGATTTTTGGAGTTATTCAGGGTGGGGAATGTTTGGATCTGCGAAAACATTGCACCGAGGAGCTGGTGAAAATTGGTTTTGATGGTTATGGTTTTGGCGCGCGTCACATTGATAGCGACGGAAATTTTATGGAAGAGGTGGTGCGAGAAACGGCTAGTTTTATTCCAGAAAATGCTTTGCGTTTTGCTTTGGGAGTGGGAACTCCTGAGGACATTGTGAAATGTTTTTCCTATGGTTGGGATATGTTTGATTGTGTAATTCCAACTAGAGAAGGAAGACATGGGCGTTTGTTTATTTCCAATAAACAAACGCAAATTCCAAATAACAAGATACAAATTCCAAATACTAATTTTTACGAAACAATTAATATCAACAATGGAAAATATAAAAATGATTTTTCGCGCGTTGACGAAAATTGTGATTGTGTGTTATGCAAGAATCACACGAAAGCCTATTTGCATCATCTTTTTGCTTCCAAAGAAATGCTCGGGATGAGATTGGCAGCGATTCATAACTTGAAGTTTTATGTGGAACTAATGAGGGGGCTTCGGAATGATATTTAATTTCTTAAAAACTAACTCGAATACGATTTTTTTAACCAAAAATTTTCTCGGGTAAGGCTGAAGAGAAAATTTTTGGATAAAAATCGCATTCTCAGACAGGAGTTTTTCAGAAATTAAACATCATTCCTTATTTAGAGAGAGGGAGGGGAAAGAAATTATTATGAAGAAAAAAATAGAATTACTGGCTCCGGCTGGCAGTATTGAAAAAATGAAATATGCTTTTGCCTATGGCGCGGATGCGGTGTATTTTGGGGTGCCGGATTTTTCTCTGCGGGTACGGATTAATAAGTTTAGTGAGCAGGATATTTTGGAAGCGGTTGCTTATGCTCATAAGCTAAAAAAGAAAATATATGTGACGCTTAATATCTATGCGCATAATCAACACTTGGGAAAAGTGGAGAAACATTTGAGGTTTCTTAAAAATATAAAAATCGACGGAATAATTGCTAGTGACCCAGGGATAATAAATCTGGTAAAGAAATATTTGCCCAATGTGGATATTCATCTTTCCACCCAAGCTAATGCAACAAATTTTGAGGCGGTTAAATTTTGGAAAAGTTTGGGCGTGAAAAGAATAATTTTAGCGCGCGAAGTGACACTCAAAGAAATTGAAGAAATCGGGAAAAAAGTCAAAGGAATTGAATTGGAATATTTTGTTCATGGGGCTATGTGTATGAGTTATTCCGGCCGATGCATTCTTTCTAAATGGATGAACGGCAAAAGTGCAAATCTTGGAGATTGCACGCAACCTTGTCGATGGGGATTCTCTACGAATTACGAATTAAATACGAATGTACGAATAAAAGAAAAAGAAGAAATTAAGAAAATGACAATTATTGATAGTAAAAAGAGATATGAAGTAGAATTAGAAGAAGATCGGCATGGGACATATTTTTTCAATAGTTATGATATGAATCTGATTTCGCATATGGAAGATTTGGTGAAGGCGGGAATAAGTTCCATGAAAATCGAAGGACGAGCGAAAAGCGTCTATTATGTTGCTGTGGTGACAAGAGCATATCGAAAAGTGCTCGATGCAATTTTGAATAAAAAAGATTCGAAGGAAATTAAGAAAATTATTTTGGAACAAAAAAAAGAACTTGATAATTTGGTGCATCGCGGATATTCCACCGGTTTTCTTTTGGGTAGTGAGCCAGCGCATAATTTTGAAGGAAAACTTTTTGGTGCAAAAGTTGAATTTGTGGGTGAGACGAGAGGCGTGGAAGGAAAACTAAATATCATGAAAATTCATAATGCGGTTTTGAAAAACGACAAAATTGAAGCGATTATCCCAGAAAAAAATATTGCGCTTAAGATCAAGAAAATATTCAACGACCAGAAAAAAGAAATTTCCGAGGCTCATGGCGGGCATAAAAAATTATACTATTTTGAATTTGACAAAGTTTTGCCGGAGGGAAGTTTGATTAGGAAAAAAATAGTTTTACGAAATACGAAATAAACGAAATACGAAAGTTGATTAATATTTTTTGCTTTATTTAAGCCAAATATTGTACAAGCTATTGACAAATTCTGTCAGTATGCTATAAAGTCTGGATGCTGAAATTTGGCATCGTGGCAAAAACCTTCAAATTGAAAGGGGAATGGCGTATGAATGCGATTAAAAAAAATACCCATAATTTGAAAAAAATTTGATTCCGCCGCCGGTCCCAGGCCAGCAGTAAGCGATTTGCCTGGAGCGATCCCGAGAGGATTGCCTGGAAGGGTAAATCGCGCAGTACATTTTTTTTTAAAAAAACAAAGAACCTTTAAAGGAGAGGAGAGCGGAAAATGAAGCAACCAGCTTCGGTCAAGTCGCGAGACCCGCCCTAACAGGGTAGGTGTCAAGAGCTCATCGGGCGATTACTGCAAAGTAATTCGCCCGGGAGCTTTTTTTATTTTCAAAAATTGATTATTAAAAAGAGTTTATAAAAAATAAATTTCTTAAGATAAAATTCTAATTAGCGTTTTGCCGAATAATTTTATGCGTACAAGAAGGGTGATGCCGTCAAAGACGAGATCTCGGAGAAACCAAGAACAAATCACAAGGAATAGCATTGCTTCGTGGATTCTTTTTTCGCGAATGGCAGAGCGTATTTTTTTTGGGCGATGATTTTTGTCCAGAATTATTTTTGCAATATCTTCTCCGGAAACTAGAGCTTGATAGATGCCTTCGCCAGTGAAGCTGTCTGCCATTCCGGCGGCGTCTCCAGAGAGGAAAATATTTCCAAAACGAAAACCGCGATAGTCGCAATTAATGAGAAATGCTTCGCGAGTGGCTTTTTCCAGATTAATATTTTTTCCCTTAGCCCAAACCTCGAATTTTTTTTGTGCTCTAATTGGTGAAAAGAGTTTTTGCGGATATCCATAGCCGATTGAAATGTGATCCTTGTGAGGGAAAATCCAAGAGTACCAAGCATTAAAAAATTTTGAGTGCATAAAAATTTCGAAATCTTTGAATGCGCCCAGTGGAAGTTTGTATTGAATCGCTACGCCGGCCAAGCGAGTTTTTATTTTAAGGTGTCGACGAACAATAGAGTTTGATCCGTCTGCGCCGATGAGAAAGTCGAATTTAATTTTTTGATTTTCATTTGTGATGATGAAATCTTTTTCAATTCGGACGACATGAGTGTTTGTTCGCACATCAACGAAAGCACGATTTATTTTTTCCAGTTGCCACTGACCTAGATTTTTTCGGTCAACTGTGTAGAAAAAAATATCATCAAATTTTATGCTAGAGCGAAAATGCGGAGAATTAAAAATAATTTCATTATATTTATAATCAATAATTTCTTCTGGTAAATTGAGATAGTGAATGCTTTTTCGCGTGAGCCCCCCAGCGCAAATTTTCGGACCGATTTCCGAATTTTTTTCCAAAAGTAAGACTTTTTTCCCAGCGTCGCCTAAAATTTTAGCCGCGTTTAGTCCGGCTGGCCCAGCACCGATAATGATTATGTCGTAAGATTCCATAGAATTATTTAAAGGATATTTATATATAGTATAGCGGTAATTTTGAAAAATAAAAAGCGATTGAAGTTAGGTTGACTAAATTCTAGAAATTTTGTAGTATAAAGGCAAGAGAAAACTTTCAGGGGTTGGATCCTGAGAGACAATTGAATAAAATCAAGGTGGCTAAGTTGAAATTTAGAAGGGCGGGAAGCCCGCCTTCGCTAAAGCTTCGGCGAGGCAAGCTAGATGGAACCGCGAGACGAATCTCGTTCTAGTAATTTGAAGATATTTTTTAATATTTTTTGATTTACTCGAACGGGATTTTTAATTTTATAATTTCTTAAAAATAATTTTATGTCACAAGAAAAAGAACAATCAATGATGGAGAAAATAGTGTCGCTTTGCAAGCGGAGAGGTTTTGTTTATCCAAGCTCGGAAATTTATGGGGGGATGAGTGCGATTTATGATTATGGGCATTATGGGACACTACTCAAAAATAATATCCGTGATGTTTGGTGGAAAGAGATGGTTCAGAAACGAATGGATGTTGTTGGGCTCGACAGTGCAATTTTTATGCATCCAAAAACTTGGGTGGCGTCAGGACACGTCGGCGGTTTCAATGACCCGCAAGTGGATTGCAAAAAATGCAAATCTCGCTATCGAGCTGATCACTTACTTGAAGAATTCGGGATTATTATTGATGATAAAATGCCAGTCGAAGAGATGAATAAAAACCTGGATAAATTGCGAGAAGAAAAAAAGCTAAAATGTCCAAATTGCGGTTCAACTGACTTGACTGAGGCGAAAGTTTTTTCCTTGATGGTGAAATCCAACATCGGCTCACCAACTGATGAACTCAGTGAGGAAAATGTGGTGTATCTTCGTCCAGAAACTTGCGGAGGAATTTATTTGGAATATAAAAACACGCTTGATTCGCTTCATCCGAAATTGCCATTTGGCATTGCGCAAGTTGGCAAAGCTTTTCGCAATGAAATTGTGGCGCGTCAATTTGTTTTCAGAACGCGTGAATTTGAACAAATGGAATTACAATATTTTTTGCGCCCGGAAATGATGAAGGAAAAATATGAAATGTGGAAAGCAATTCGTTGGGAATGGTATTTGAAATATGGAATTTCCAAAGAGGATTTAAAATGGCATGAGCATGAAAAGTTAGCGCATTATGCCTCGGAAGCTTATGATATTGAATTTAATTTCAAATCATTAGGTGGATTTCGCGAAGTGGAAGGACTTCATACGCGGGGAGATTGGGATTTGTCTCAACACAGCAAATTTTCCGGTGAGGATCTCTCATATTTTGATCAAGAGAAAAATGAAAGACTCATCCCGCACATCATGGAAACTTCGGTTGGACTTGGACGGTTGTTCTTGATGTTTTTAGACAACGCTTACACCGAAGAAGAAGTGAATGGAGAACTGCGAACAGTTTTGAAAATCGACAAAAGACTTGCACCAATCAAGGTTGCGATTTTGCCACTTTCCAAAAAAGAAGAATTGACCGCACTAGCCAAAGAAATTTGGGAAAAATTGAAAGAAGATTTTATGGTTGAATACGACGAAACACAATCAATTGGCAAGAGATATCGTAGGCAAGACGAAATTGGCACGCCGTATTGCGTGACAGTCGATTTTGAAACTCTAAATGATCAAGCCGTGACGGTGCGTGACCGCGACACAATGACGCAAGAAAGGATTGCGATTTTGGAATTGGAGAAATATTTTGAGAAGAAATTAAAATAGCAAATTGTTTAAGTGAGGTTAAAAAAAATTACATAATTAATTACGTAATTCTTTTTGTAGAAATATTTCTGAGTCAATCCAATTGGAAAGTTCTTTTTCCGTTGGAACATAGCCAAGATAATTTATCTTTTCACCTTTTATTATCCCTAAATGAAGATGCTTTCGTTCGAAGCCTGACCCTGGGCTATAGGCAGGAGAAAGTAGGGCGACAAAATCTTCTTTTTTTATTTCTTTTTCCTTTGTGGATGAATCAAGAATGATGTGGCCATAGAGAACTAAGATTGGGTTATTATTATGTTGGCATTTTTGAATAATAACACCGCCGTAGCCATTTACGGATTTTTTTTGAATTATTTCTCCATCGCAGATTGCTTTTATTGCAACATCTTCTTCGCTTTTTGAATCTAATGTTTCAAAATCTGTTCCGGTGTGAAAACCGGAAAATTTTTCTGGCGTTACTGGTGAATTATCCGGGCTAACTTCTATCCCGAAAGGTTTTTTGGTAATTCTGGCGGAGGCATTATCGAGTGGAACTTCAATGCTTATTGAAACAGTATTTTCTTGGATGCTTATGCTCGCAGGGTTATTTTGTGGCGGGGTATTGGTAGTATCTGGCTTTTCATTTTTAAAAACATAAAAACGCGAAATGATAATCAGTATGATTACAGACAAAAGCAAAAGAATAATTGTTATTAAATATCGTTTCATAAACTATAGTACAATCAGAGGTGGGATTTTTTTCTTGAAAAACTATAAAAACCGTGTTAGCATAAGGTATAATTAGTTATCGCCTTAAATAAGCATTTTTATATATATTATGAAAATCTCAACGATAAAAAATAAATCATCTCTCAAAAATTTTGTCCGCATAGCTTTTAGCCATAAAATCGCGGAAAGTCGTTTTGTGTTTGAAAAAAGTGGAGAAGAAATTTTGGAAATAAAACCGCAAGTTAAGGAAAAAATTTCCCGTAGGCAATTAGTCATTTTGGCTCGGCAAATTATCTTTTTTGCCAAGAAAAATGGCATAAAAAAAGTTGCTTTGAACTTCGAAGATATCTTAAGTTTCAAACCAGAATTAAGTGAGACGGAAGTCGGAGAAATTTTGGCGGTGAATTTTGAAATGGCTAATTATGAATTTGTTAAGTATAAGGAAAGGCCAAAGGAAGGTTGGAAATTCATAGAAGAAGTGGCAATTATTTTTTCTGGAGATGATAGGAATTTTTCTGCGTCACTTAAAAAAGGCCAGCTTATTGGAAAAGAAATAAACGCTTCGCGAGATTTAGCGAATGCTCCTGGAGGAGAAATGACGCCAACTCTTTTAGCGCAGGAGATAAAAAAATCCACTCAAGGCACCAAGATAAAGATGAAAGTTTTAGAAGTGGTGGATATGAAAAAATTAGGCATGGGAGGAATTCTTGGCGTGGCAAGTGGATCTTGTGAAAAACCAAAATTTATTATCATGGAATATGAGGGGAAAAAAGAAAAAAATCCATTAGTGCTTATTGGCAAAGCTATTACTTCTGACACAGGCGGAATAAGTTTGAAACCAGCGGATTATATGACCGGTATGCATATGGATATGTCAGGTGGGGCAGCTGTGGCGCACGCGATAATTGCGATGGCAAAACTAGGCATTAAGAAAAAAATAATCGGGCTTATCCCAGCCGCAGAAAATATGCCATCGGGAGAAAGTTATCGACCGGGAGATATTCTAAAATCAATGTCAGGAAAGACAATTGAGGTTTTGAATACGGATGCGGAGGGGCGAATTATTCTAGCTGATGCTTTGACTTATGCTGAAAAATATCAACCCGAATTAGTTATTGATGTGGCGACACTTACGGGAGCTTCGGCGGTAGCTTTAGGCGAAAGGGCTTCGGCGATACTTTCTAAAAACGAAGAAATAATTCAAAAAACACGTGAAGCAGGAGAGGAAAGTGGTGATTATGTTTGGCCATTTCCCTTATGGGATGAATATGAGAACGAAATAATGGGGACGAATGGCGATGTGGCTAATTTGAAAAATAAAGGCGATTCGCGGTTGGGGGGAGTGATTAGTGGAGCGATGTTTCTCTATCAATTTGCAAAAAAACATAAAAATTGGATGCATATTGATATGGGCTCAAGGGATTCATCTGTGTATGATGAATTTCTTTCCAAGGGTTCAGCTGGTGCACCGATTCGATTGCTTATAAAATTAATTGAAAAATACTAATTATGAAACACAAAAAAACTACTCTAAAAAATGGTCTCAAGATAATTACTGCGCCAATGCGAGAAACCCAAACTGTGACAGTAATGGTTATGATAGGTGTGGGGTCGCGATATGAGTCGGAAAAAGAAGCTGGTCTGTCTCATTTTATTGAACATATGTTTTTTAAGGGCACGCAAAAACGTCCAACAACTCTTATGATTTCAGAAGAATTGGAATCAATCGGCGGAGAATTCAATGCTTTTACTGCCAAAGATAAGACAATGTATTATGTCAAAGTTGACGCTAAGCATATTGGTACGGCGATGGATGTCTTAAGCGACATGTATTTAAATTCTAAAATGGAAGAAGAAGAAATCAAAAAAGAAAAAGGTACTATTATTCAAGAGATTAATATGTATGAAGATTTGCCAATGAGAAAAGTGGAAGAAGTTTTTGAAGAGATGCTTTATCCAAAAAATAATTTAGGGCGAGAGATTGCCGGTTCTAAAAAAACTGTGAAATCATTTAGACGTCAAGATTTTTTGGATTATATGAAAAAGTTTTATGTGGCTAATGATACTGTCGTAGCGGTGGCTGGGAATTTTGACGAGAAGAAGATAATTAAAGAAATAGGAAAATATTTCTCCAAAATGCCGACTGGAAAAAAGACAAAAATTTCCATAGTGGAGGAAAAACAAAAAAAACCAGAAGTGAAAATTAAATTCAAAAAAACTGACCAGACGCATTTGGTTTTGGGAGTGCGAGCTTACAAAAGAAATCACAAAGATCGATATGCCTTGGCATTGATGTCAATTATCCTTGGCGGCGGAATGTCTAGTCGACTTTTCATTGAGGTGCGAGAAAAAAGAGGATTGGCCTATTATGTGCGAACGGGCATTGAAACTTATGAAGATGCGGGCTATGTTTCAGTTAGTGCTGGAGTGGAACATAAAAATTTAGCAGAAACTATAAAAGTAATTTTAGCTGAATATAAAAAAATATCCAATGAGAAAGTGAGCGAAAAAGAATTGAAAAAATCCAAAGATTTTGTCAAAGGTCGAGCGGTTATGGGCATGGAATCATCGGATGAAGTGGCAATGTTTTTTGTTGATCAAGAAGTTTCGAATGGAAAAATTTCAACCTTGGAAGAAAAGTTCAAGCTTATTGATAAAGTGAGTGTAGATGATATACTAAGAGTAGCGAAAGATGTATTTAAGAAAAAAAGTCTTAACTTGGCGGTTATTGGACCACATAAGAATAGTGAAAAACTTAAGAAAGAATTGCAGGGACTTAATTGAAGAATTCAAAATTTTTTCGAAATTCCTGCCTGCCGGCAGGCAGGAAACTCAAATCCTAAAAATTCTCAAACAGTAATTTCTCAAAATTTTAAATTCCTTATAATTACTTGTATATGGAAACACAACCAAAAAAAGTAGAAATTTCAACTAGTATAGTGCTCAAAACCATTGTGATTCTTTTAGGGTTGTGGTTTTTGTTTTTGGTGAGAGATATCATAATTTTGCTTTTTATCGCGGTGATTATCGCGGCCTCAATTGATCCTGGGGTAGATTGGCTCCAAAGAAAAAAAATTCCGCGTTCGGCGGGAGCAATGCTCATTTATGTGCTTTTATTTTCTGTTATAGCGCTCATTATATCTTTTATGGTGCCGTCTATCGTGAGTCAATTTAATGATTTTTCAAAAAATTCTGCGCAATATTTCGGAGATTTTGGAAATGCACTTAACCCTGCGCAAAATAATGGCATAAACAGAATCATTCAAGGTTTGGCTAATAATATTGAAAGTAGCTTCACTAACATTTCAACAAATATTTTTTCTAAAACTCTTGGTGTGTTTTCTGGTTTGCTTTCAGTAGTAGTAGTTTTTTCGATGGCTTTCTACATGGTAATGGAGGAGAGTGGAATCAAAAAATTTATCGTTTCAATTATGCCGGATAAAAACAAGAAATATGCCGCTAGCCTTACCGACAGAATTGAAGGTAAGATTGGCAAATGGATGCTTGGACAACTTTTTTTGATGTTAGTAATTTTTGTCCTAGATTTTATCGGGCTATATTTAGTTGGTGTGCCATACCCATTACTCCTAGCTCTTTTTGCCGGAATCTTGGAAGTGGTACCGTATGTTGGACCGATAATCTCTGCGGTTCCGGGAATAATCTTGGGTTTTTTAGTTTCTCCAACTGTAGGAATGATGGCTTTTGTGGTATATCTCATTGCGCAACAATTTGAGAGTCACGTGGTTATTCCTCTCACGATGAAAAAGGCGGTAGGACTCAATCCTGTGGTGACAATCGTTGCAATTCTCATTGGTTTCAAGCTAGCTGGAGTGCTCGGCGCAATTATCTCTGTGCCAGCTGCTACCGCTGTTAGCTTGGTCGTTTCTGATTTAATGGAAAAATAAATGCTAATAGTCGCGAATGTAAAAACGAATGTTCACAAATAAGTGAACTATCATGAGTAAATAAATTTTTATGAATGACGGCATATTATACATAGTGGCAACTCCAATTGGAAATTTAGCGGATATAACTTTTCGCGCTATTGAGGTTTTGAAAAAAGTTGATTTGATTGTGTGTGAAGATACGAGGACGTCAAGAAAACTTTTGGAGCATTATGAAATCAAAACTCCAACGATGTCTTTCTATCAAAATATCAGAAAGGGTGGAAGTACAAAGCCAGTGCCAAAATTAGATTTGATAACTCAAGAGTTGAAAAATGGCAAAAATGTGGCACTCATTACGGATGCCGGAACTCCGGGGATTTCTGATCCAGGAAATCAAATGGTGGCAAACGCTGTGGAAAATGACATCGTGGTTGTACCAATTCCGGGAGCATCAACCATTGGAGCTATGATAAGTGTAGCCGGAATTGATTTGACACAGTTTGTTTTTTTAGGTTTCCCCCCACACAAAAAAGGCCGAGAAACTTTTTTCAAAAAAGTTGTAGCCTCTGAAATACCCGTAATGTATTTTGAATCTCCGCATCGTGTGATTAAAAATTTGGAATTGCTAAAAACGCTCGCACCGGAGAAAAGAATTATCATTGGCAGAGAACTAACGAAAATGTTCGAAGAAATTGTACGCGGAAATTCACAAGAAATTTTGGAATATTTTGAAAATAATCAGGATAAAATAAAAGGAGAATTCGCAATAATTGTTTATTAATTTTTATGAAAAATAAATTTTATATCACAACTACCTTGCCATATATCAATGCCGATCCGCATATTGGTTTTGCTCGTGAAATTATCGAAGCGGATGTGTTGGCTAGATTCCATCGCTTGCTGGGTGAAGAAGTTTTTTTCAATACTGGTACTGATGAACACGGTCTTAAAATTTTTAGAAAAGCTCAAGAATTAGGAATGGATACGCAAAAATATTGCGATGAAAAAGCGCTGGAGTTTGATAGACTAAAAGGTGCACTCAATTTGAGTTATGATAATTTTATCCGCACAACCGACGAAGCTCATATAAAAGCGGCGCAAGAGTTTTGGAAACTTTGTGATGAAAATGGCTATATCTATAAGAAGAATTACAAGATAAAATATTGTGTCGGCTGTGAATTGGAAAAGACTGATTCAGAGCTTGTTGACGGAAAATGTCCGGATCATCCAAATATGGAATTGGAAATAATTGAAGAAGAAAATTATTTTTTCAAATTCTCTGCTTTTCAAGATAAGCTATTGGATCTATATAAAAATAATCCTGATTTTGTAAGGCCTGCAAAGAGATTTAATGAAGTGAAAAGATTTGTAGAATTAGGATTGGAAGATTTTAGTATTTCTAGAATTAAAGAAAAAATGCCTTGGGGTGTGCCGGTGCCTGGAGATGAAAATCAGGTTATTTACGTTTGGTTTGATGCGTTAGTTAATTATATTTCTGCTATTGGTTGGCCAGAAACACAAGAAAAATTCGATAAATTCTGGCCCGGGTATCAGGTTTGCGGAAAAGACAATCTTCGTCAGCAATCAGCGATGTGGCAAGCGATGCTCATGTCAGTTAACTTGCCAGCATCGGCGCAAATTTTTGTAAATGGTTTTATCACTGTGAATAACCAGAAAATGAGTAAGAGTCTGGGAAATGTAATTTCGCCGTACGAGATGGTGGAGAAATTTGGAATTGATGGTACTCGTTATTTACTTTTAGCCGGACCGAATTTCGGAGAAGATTTTGATATCACTTGGGAAAAATTAATTGAAAAATACAATGCTGATTTGGCGAATGGGCTAGGAAATTTAGTTTCAAGAATAATTAAATTGGCGGAAGGAGTAAAAGACAAGCCAAAGGTTCGACCTTTGGAATCCAAAGGTCAAACCTTTGGCGAGCTGGGCAAGTTAGTTGAAAAATTAGAATTAGGGCAGGCGCTAGATTATATTTGGAAAATAATTGATGAAGATAATAAATTTATTGGAGATAATAAGCCGTGGGAACTCGTCAAAACAGACCAAAAAAAATTCGAAGAAGTAATGAAAAAACTTTTAGAAGATTTGAATTTAATTTCTCAGCTTCTCATTCCATTTATGCCAGAAACTTCAGAGAAAATTAAAAAAGCCTTAAACACGAAAGAAACGAAAATACTCTTTCAAAGGATAAACACGAAGGAAACGAAAATAAACACTAAAGAACTAAAGTAAATACTAAAATAAACAAAACTGGATGGTGGAATTGCTATATAAAAAACTTAGTTATGAATTGCAAGGTTGTTTTATGGAGGTTAGAAAAAATTTCGGCCCAGGCCATAAAGAAATTGTTTATCAGAGTGCTTTAATTGAGGAATTTTCAGAAAAAAATATAAAATTTGAAAAAGAGAAGTGTATAAAAATTTATTCTCCGAAAACAGGAAAAATAGTGGGAAATTATAGAGTTGATTTTTTAATTGATAATAAAATAATAGTAGAACTAAAAGCTGTTGATTTAATTCCAAAAAATTTCATAGATCAAATTTATAGTTACCTTAAAAATAGTGAATATGAACTTGGTTATTTTATGAATTTTAAAAGTCCGCAGTTATATATAAAAAGAATAATATATACCAATAATAAGAAACCATTTTTGAAATTAATTTAGTTTAACTTAGTGTTTTTTTGTTAGTTTATTTAGTGTTTTATGTTAATTGATACCCACGCACATCTAAATTTCTCCGCCTATAAAAACGATGCGGATGAAGTAATCAAAAAAACCCTTGCAGGGGGTGTTTTTGTGATTAATGTGGGGTCGCAATATTCGACCAGTGCGCGGGCGGTGGAATATGCGAAAAAGTATGATGGACTATATGCAGCGGTTGGAATTCATCCACTCCATCTTCAGGCGCAAAAATTTTCCTATCATGATCCGGATGAGATTGAGGAGGTGGAGATTGAAACAGCAGGAGAGATTTTTCAAAAAGAAAAATATTTGGAGCTGGCGAAAAATCCAAAAGTGGTGGCGATTGGAGAAGTTGGTTTGGACTATCATCATTTTGAATCCGAAGATAATATTGAAGATTTAAAAAATAAACAAAAAGAAATATTTTTGGAATTTATCAAACTGGCGAATGTTGTGGAAAAACCAATCATGATTCACTGTTGGGGCGTAAAGTCTCGCCAAGAGCTCGACCACGCCCGAACGGATGCCTATGATGATCTATATGAAATATTGGAAAAAAATCCCGTGGAAAAAAGAGGTGTGATTCATAGTTTTGTGGGAAGTTATAAAACAGCCAAGAAATTTATTGAGCTTGGCTATTTGATTGGACTTAATGGTATAGTGACTTATGGGATAAGTTATGATAAGCTTATTCGTGAAATTAATTTGAAAGATATAGTCTTGGAAACAGACTGTCCATATCTCACTCCTGTGCCAAAAAAAGGTGAAAGAAATGAACCTATGTATGTGAAATATGTGGCGGAGAAAATTGCCGAAGTTAAGGAAATTTCAGTGGAAGAAGTGGAGAAAGTGACAACTGAAAACGCTAAAAAATTATTTGGGATATAATATTTGTCATTGCGAGGAGCAAAGCGACGTGGCAATCTCGAGATTGCTTCGCGGAGTTTATCCCGCTTACAGCGGGGCTCGCAATGACAGGTTTTTGTAGCTAATTTTAAATAACATTATGACGGAATACCCAATGCGAATAAATAAATATCTGGCGCTAAAAAACATTTGCTCTCGGCGAGAGGCGGATGGGCTAATTGAAGCTGGAAAAATTAAGATAAATAATAAGCGGGCAGTTTTAGGCGATAAGGTGCAAGAAAATGATGTGGTCAAGGTGGCGCAAAATTGTCAAAAGAAACTTTTCTACTATGCCTATAACAAACCAATGGGGATAATCACGCATAGTCCGCAAGGCGAGAAGGAGAAAAGTATCATGGATATAGTTAAAATTCCGCAAAAAGTTTATCCAATTGGAAGACTCGACAAGGATTCTTGGGGGCTCATAATTCTTACTAACGATGGACGAATAACCGACAAAGTTTTGAATCCCGAAAAGAAGCATGAAAAAGAATATGCTGTGAGAGTTAACAAAATCATGAAAGACAGTTTTATCGATAAGATGGCGCGCGGAGTGCGATTAGATGATGGGTACAAAACTAAGGAATGTAAGGTGCAAAAAATCAATGAAGGGATGTTTTCCATAATTCTAACAGAAGGAAAAAAGCGTCAGATTAGGCGAATGTGCTCAGCTTTGGGATATAATGTGATTGATCTAAAAAGAGTGAGAATTATGAGTGTTAAGATAAAAAGCCTAAAACCGGGGGAATTTCGGGAAATTAAGGGCGATGAGCTGAAAAATTTCCTATTGGAATTAGGGTTAAGCTAATTAAAATTTTCAACTCTTGACTTTTTTCCAAAAACACATAAGAATATATAGTGGCTCCTGATATGACTTACGCATTTCTCTTCAAATCTATTGTTCGCTGAAATTACAAAAAAATTAAACTAAGATTATAGATAGTAAATATGGATTTCAGTCCTGCCATTGTCATGGCTACATAAATAGATTGGAAGACAAAACGCGTAAGTCCTATTTATAATTTAAATATGGAAAAAGAAAAACAAAAATCTACGGCGCCTTGGTGGCAGCCGGGTTTACTGCTTTTTTATAGGCTTTCTGGCTGGATTGCGGGACCGATAATTATTGCACTTTTTGTCGGCCGATGGCTAGACAAAAAATATCAAACTGAACCTTGGCTCTTTCTTCTTTCGGTGGGTATCGCTTTCATTATCTCAACGATAGGAATAACCAAAGATGCTATACGTGAACTCAAAAGAATAGAACAAGAAGATAAAAAAGAAGCGCAGGATAAAATAGTAAAAAAATAGTATATGGCAGAGCACGAAGCACAAGTGAATAATCACGAAACGAATCAAGAGTTTTCTCATGAAGCAACTTTATTTGCGGAACCAATTTTTCATATTGGCAGTTTCACTATCACCAATTCCTTGATTATGAGCTGGATAACAGTTTTCATTCTAATTGTTTTTTTTGTTGCAGTTGGAAAAAAAATCAAAAAAATTCCCGACGGAATTCAAAATATTTTTGAATTTTTGCTAGAAAAAGCTTTGGAACTCGGGGATAGCATCACAGGAGAGCGAAAGAGAACAGAAAAATTTCTGCCAATCTCGATGGCTCTTTTTTTGTTTATTCTGGTGAACAATTGGCTGGGACTTTTGCCGGGTGTGGGAACGATCGGATTTAATGAGGTTGACGGGGCACATCGAGTTTTTGTCCCGATTCTGCGGGGTGGCACGGCGGACATCAACACCACCTTAGCACTGGCACTTTTTGCGGTTGTTGCTTCTCATGTTATGGGCGTGTTGGCAATTGGCATCTGGAGTCATTTGAATAAATTTTTGAATTTTGAAGCCTTTTTGGAAATTCCGAGTAAGATAAAAAAGGATGTAACGATTGTTTTGGTCAATCCGATCAAGGCATTTGTGGGAATAGTTGAAGTGATTGGAGAAGTCGCTAAAGTAGCATCACTAACCTTCCGACTTTTTGGTAATATTTTTGCTGGTGAAGTGCTTTTGGCTTCTATGATGGCACTTTTTGCCTATTTTCTGCCATTGCCGTTTATGTTTTTGGAAATGATTGTGGGGATAATTCAGGCGCTCATATTCGCAATACTCACTATGGTTTTTATGACAATAGCTACAGAAAAACATGCCGAGCATTAATTTTATAGTTAATTAATTTTTTAAATTTTATTTTTCGAGCGACTTTAAAAATATAAAAACAAGTCGACTTCAAAAATAGAAGAATAATTTTATGGATCTAACAATGTTGGCCAAGGGATTGGCTATCGGAATCGGTTCAATCGCTCCAGCGCTTGCAATTGGAAAAATTGGCGCTAAAGCCATGGAATCAATCGGAAGAAACCCAGAATCAGCCGGAAAAATTCTTGTTCCGATGCTTCTAGCTTCAGCTTTCGCCGAAGCGGTGGCTATTTATGCTTTGGTTATTGCTTTCTCAATCAAATAGTTTCAGATGCTCCATCTAAGAAGGTGGGGCAAAATGAGATTATTTTAAAAAAACAGATTAAACACAGATTTTGGCAAATTAGACACAAAAACACAGATTACAAATTTGTGCATTGGTGTGAAATATGTTTGAAATTTGTGTAAAATTTGTGATTATATATGGAAGAACTAATAAAAACATTTCACATTGAAGTTAATTTGCTTTTAGCGCAGATGGTCAATTTTGTCATCGTGCTTTTGGTGCTGTATAAATTTGCCTATAAACCAATTTTGAAAACGCTCAATGACCGAACGAAAAAAATTGAAAAAGGTTTGAAGGATAGTGCTGACGCATCACAAAAATTGGAAGAAATAACAGAAAAAGAAAAAGAAGTTTTGATAAACGCCAAAAAAGAAGCGCAGGAAATTATCAAAAAATCCGAAAATGAAGCCAAGAAAAATGCCGAAAGCATCACGGCTGAAATGAAAGAAAAAAACGCCAAGATGCTTGAAGATGCCAAGGCGATGATTGAGGAAGAAAAAAAGAAAATGTTAAGCGAGATAAAATCAGAGGTAGCTGATCTTGTGGTGATGGCAACGGAAAAAGTAATTGCGGAGAAGTTGGATTTAAATAAGGATAAGGAAATAATTGAAAAAAGTTTAGGGAACGCAGAATAACACAGAAAATAACAGAACGACACAGAAGAAATTTAATAACACGGAATAAGACAGAAAATTAAAAAACACAGAATAACACAGAAAAAAGACAGAACGACACAGAACGCAGAAGAAATTCAGTGTCATTCTGCGGGATTCTGTGTAGCTCTGTGAACCATATGAAAATTTCAATAAATCAATACGCAAGAAGTTTATATGAATCGACTGCTGACAAATCAGAAAGTGACGTTGATATTTTTTTGGTGAATTTTGTGAAAGTTTTGGCAAAAAACAGGCAAACAAAATTAGCCGTGAAGATTATCAAGAAATTTGGGGAGTTATATAACAAAGAAAATGGCATTGCGGAAGTTGAAGCAATTTCTAGTCGAAAATTAGAAGCTGATCAAATTAAACAAATAGAAAAATTTATACAAGAGAAATATTCGGTACGGGAAGTTATTATAGATAATAAGATTGATGAAAGCATTAAAGGTGGAATAATTTTGAAAATTGGCGATGAAATTTTGGACGCGAGCGTAGAGAGGCAATTGAGAGAATTGAAGAAAAGTCTGAACCACTGATTCGCACGTGATTATCCTGATTACACGTGAATTAAAAAAATAAAATAGTTGTCATCCTGAACTTGTTTCAGGATCTCTGAAACCAAGTAAGAGATTCCGAAACAAGTTCGGAATGACAAAAGGGAAAAATAGAAGTTCTTTGGAAAATTGAAAATAAAAAAAGTCGCCGTTTCCTACTTTTCAGTAAAAAACGGCGATGAAGAGTGGTGGTTAAGAGATTAGAATCATTGCAATGCCTAGACCCATTGTAATGAGTGCTGATATTGAACTTAGAATAGTGGGAATCGGGATGCCCCTTGCAAGAAACACTAGCGATTCAAATCCCGTTATCGCCAACAATATTCCAAGCAGAAACACCACAAGTGGCTTTAATGTTTTCATTTCACGAACCTCCCCATTTGAGTTTTTTGTCAAAAATTACGTTGAATTTAACTGTTAATTGTACTCCAAATCAACCAAAAAGTCAACCATTAAATCCTAAGCAGTGAATATTTGGCTAAAATAAAGCAAAAAACAGTTTATTTACGAATTACGAATTTTATACGAATATACTAATAATGTTTTTTTAAAGATTAGTATATTAGTAAGAGATTAGTAATTAGTAAGAATATAAGTTAACTAAAATTCACAAAACATTATGAGCAAAGACTACATCATCGAACAACTAAAAAAGCAAATTGAAAATTTCGAGACTAGGACTCAGACTGAAAAAGTCGGGACGGTGCTGGAAGTTGGGGACGGCGTGGCGAAAGTTTCCGGCCTCTCTGACGTGATGGCTTCGGAAATGCTTGAATTCACGAATAGTAGCGAATCTGGCACGAATGATCACAAATCGATTTATGGGGTGGCGTTGAATCTGGAAGAAGGACAAATCGGCGCGATGATTTTGGGAGCTTTTGAGGGAATTAAAGAAGGTGATCAAGTCAAATCAACCGGAAAAATTTTGTCCATTCCTGTGGGAGAAAATATGATTGGTCGAGTGATCAATCCGTTAGGACAGCAAATTGATGGCAAAGGTGAAATCGCTTCCGACAAATTCTATCCAATCGAAAAAATTGCTCCGGGAGTTATTACTCGACAATCCGTCAATCAGCCAGTGCAAACTGGAATCAAAGCGATTGATGCGATGATCCCAGTGGGACGTGGACAACGTGAATTAATTATTGGGGATCGCCAAACTGGAAAAACTGCCATTGCGATTGATGCAATCATCAACCAAAAAGGTCAAGATATGATTTGTATCTATGTAGCGATTGGACAAAAAGAATCTAAGATTGCGCGAATTGTGGCGGAATTGGAAAAGAAAGGTGCAATGGAATATACCACGATTGTTTTGGCGGGCGCATCTGACCCGGCCGCGTTTTCTTTTGTCGCTCCCTATTCCGGTTGTGCTTTGGGAGAATATTTTATGGACAAAGGTAAAGATGTTTTGGTAATTTATGATGATCTTTCTAAACATGCTTGGGCTTATCGACAAATTTCTTTGATCCTCAAGCGTCCACCAGGACGCGAAGCCTATCCGGGAGATGTTTTCTATCTACATTCCAGACTTCTTGAGAGAAGTGCGAAACTCAACAAAGATTTTGGTGGTGGATCAATCACGGCCTTGCCAATCATCGAAACGCAAGCGGGTGATGTTTCAGCTTACATTCCGACCAATGTTATCTCAATTACTGACGGACAAATTTATTTGGAATCTGATCTTTTCTACAAAGGAATTCGTCCAGCTTTGAATGTTGGTCTTTCTGTTTCTCGCGTGGGATCAGCCGCGCAAACTAAGGCGATGAAAAAAGTGGCTGGAAAACTTCGTTTGGACTTGGCACAATTTCGAGAATTGGAAGCCTTTGCCCAATTTGGATCTGACTTAGATGAAAACACTCGTCGTCAAATTGAACGCGGTCGGCGCACTGTGGAAATTTTGAAACAAGATCAATATGCGCCAATGCTCATGGAAAATCAAGTGGCTATTCTCTATGCTCTCACCAATGGATTCATAGATGATGTAGCAGTAGAAAAGATTCGAACATGGGAAACTGATTTTCAAAAATATATGAACTCCAGCGCGAAAGAAGTGTTGACTCTGATTGCCGAAAAGAAAGAATTGACAGAGGATGTGGTGGTGAAATTAGAGAAGGCGATAAAAGATTTTAAGGAAGTATATCAAAACGGAGTGTAATCTTTACTAATTACGAATCAAGTACGAATATAACTAATAAAAAATTCGTAATTCGTATATTAGTAAATAATTAGTAATTCGTAAAGAAAAGCTATGGCTTCAGGCAAAGAAATCAAAAGACGAATAAAATCCATTCAAAACACCGGGAAAATTACCCGGGCGATGGAAATGGTGAGTGCGGCCAAGATGCGTCGGGCTATTTCAAGTGTGCTGGCAATCAGGCCGTATGCTCACAGCGCTTGGAGTGTTCTCACAAATTTGGCACGTTCGTTTGAAAAAAAACAAAGCGGTCTTTTGGAAGTGCGCGAAGTAAAAAGTGTTTTGGCGATTGCTATCACATCTAATCGTGGACTTTGCGGATCATTCAATTCTCAACTGACCAAAAAAATCAAAGAAGAATTAGCCAATCCAAAAAATTTAAAAATAAATCGAATCGGCACCAAAAAAATTGAATCAAAAATAACAGATGAAGAATTGAAAATTGATTTCATTACTATTGGAAGAAAGGGTGAGGCAGTAGTTCGAAGAACAGAAAAAGAAATTGTCGCATCATTTAATGATTTGACCTATTTGCCAAAATTTGAAGCTGTGCGAGCAGTGGGAAAAGTTGTGATCGATGATTATTTGGCGAAAAAGTATGACAAAGTGGTTATTTTCTATACCGACTATGTTTCCGCGATAAAGCAAGAAACGAAAGTGCGTCAGATTTTGCCACTCTCAAAAATTGATTTGGAAAAACAAATTGCCGAGATGGATATTTTAGCGCAAGAGTATGGACTTTCGAAACCAGCGGTGGAATATAAGGTTGAACCGAGTCCGGAAAAAGTTTTGGATTATATCATCCCGCGTCTCATTGAAATGCAGATCTATCATGCTATTTTGGAATCAAATGCTTCCAAAGAATCCGCCCGAATGGTTGCCATGCGAAATGCCACTGATGCTGCCAAAGAAATGGCCGATGGATTTACGCTGGCGTATAATCAGATTAGACAGATGAAAATTACTCAAGAGATTGCCGAGATTAGTGCTGGGATGGCAGCGCTTGAAAATTAAAAAATCCTCCTCTCCCTTAGAGATAGGATGTCGCGTACTCGCGACAGGAGAGGGAAAAGATTGAATGATATGGAAATATTTTTCAGCCTTGTCCCTCATCCGGCCTTCGGCCACCTTCTCCCTAAGGGAGAAGGGGAAACGAAGAAAGTTCTTTGGAAAATTGAAAATAAAAAAGCCACCGAGGTTCCTGGGATAGGAGTGGTGGCTAGAAGTTAGGAGATTGAAAGAGTCGTTTTTTTAAATTTCTATTTCAATTCCGGCTTGTATTTTTACAGATACTTTATCACCTTCTTTGACTAAACATATATTTGCTGTTATTGCTGCTGGTTTTCCTGTCCCCCTACTGACAGAGAACAGGATTGAATTGTCATCTTTTTTATTAAGAAATTCAATCAGTTCGCTGACAGGTATCTCGGCTTTATTGTAGTATTTTTCCATCTATTCTCCTCCTGTTTTGTTGGTTGTTAAAATTGCATTGAATTAATAACATATAAATATAATACAAAGTAGAAAAAAAGTCAAGTTTTATAAAATTACGAATTTTATACGAATATACTAATAATATTTTTTAAAGATTAGTATATTAGTAAGAGATTAGTAATTAGTAAAGATATAACTTAAAATTAATTCAAAATAACATTATGAAAAACACAGGAAAAATCTCACAAGTAATCGGGCCGGTCGTGGATGTTGAATTCGGGGAAAATCTACCGAATATTTATGACGCGTTGGAAATAAATCTCCCCGCCTCATCGGCGGACAAAACTAACAAGCTAGTTTTGGAAACCGCGCAACATTTGGGCGGAAATCGAGTGCGAACAGTGGCAATGGGTTCGACGGATGGACTGAGGCGTGGAATGGAAGTTGTTTCGACTGGTGCGCCAATTAGCGTGCCGGTTGGACAAGGGACACTTGGCAGAATGTTCAATCTTTTGGGCGAAACAATTGATGGAAAAACTGAAGCGGTCAAGGCGGAAAAAAGATATCCAATTCACCGCGATGCGCCAAAGTTTGAAGATCAATCTACCAAGGCGGAAATTTTGGAAACTGGAATCAAAGTTATTGACCTTATTTGCCCATTTATCAAAGGAGGAAAAGTCGGACTTTTTGGTGGCGCGGGTGTGGGAAAAACCGTGGTGATTCAAGAGCTCATTCGAAACATTGCGCAAGAACACGGTGGTTATTCAATTTTTGCTGGTGTGGGAGAAAGAACACGAGAAGGCAATGACCTCTATCACGAAATGAAAGAGTCTGGAGTGCTCGACAAAACTGCGCTTGTGTTTGGACAGATGAATGAACCACCAGGAGCACGTCAACGCGTTGCGTTGTCAGCGCTTGCGATGGCTGAATATTTCCGTGACGACGAAGGCCGAGATGTTTTGTTTTTTATCGACAATATTTTTCGTTTCACACAAGCTGGCTCAGAAGTGTCAGCACTTTTAGGACGAATTCCATCAGCGGTGGGATATCAACCAACACTGGCTGAAGAAATGGGAAGACTGCAAGAACGAATTACTTCGACCAAAAAAGGCTCAATCACATCCGTGCAAGCCGTTTATGTGCCAGCCGATGACCTAACTGATCCAGCGCCAGCCACAACTTTTGGTCATCTTGATTCAACGGTGGTGCTTTCACGTTCACTTTCCGAATTGGGAATTTATCCAGCTGTTGATCCATTAGATTCTAGCTCAACAATTTTGGATCCAAATATCGTGGGACAAGAGCACTATGAAGTGGCTCGAGGAGTGCAGAGAGTTCTGCAAAGATATAAGGACCTGCAAGATATTATCGCAATTTTGGGAATGGAAGAATTGTCTGATGATGACAAAGTAACAGTTTCTCGCGCACGAAAAATTCAAAAATTCCTCTCCCAACCATTTTTCGTAGCCGAACAATTTACCGGAACTGCCGGACAATACGTGAAACTTTCTGATACAATTAAAGGCTTCAAAATGATTCTGGATGGACAGATGGATGAAGTGGCAGAACAGGATTTCTATATGAAAGGGGCCATAACAGAAATACACAGAAAATAACAGAACTACACAGAAATAAAAGCACAGAAGAACACAGAAGAAAACAGAACGACACAGAGTAAAAATAAAGATACAAATTATATGAGTGAGGAAAATTTTCTATTCAAAGAGTTGAGTTTTGGAATTATTGGAATTTGTATCGAAATTCAGAAAGAATATGGAAATTTTCATAACGAAAGAGTGTATCAAAAAGTGCTGGAAGAAAAATTAACAAAAGAAGAAATAAAATTTTTAGCTAAGCCAAGAATAAAAGTTTATTCAAAAGATTCTGGTAATATAGTTGGTTATTATGAGCCTGATGTAATAGTTGAGGAAAAAATAATCCTAGAATTAAAGGCTAAGCCAATAATTTTGAAAAATCACGAAGTTCAATTATCGGAATATATAAAAACGACGGAATATGAAATTGGTTACGTTGTGAATTTTGGGATAAAGCCATTATATTTTAAGAGAATAATTTATACTAACGATAAGAAAAATTTAAAAACTAACAAGCATTAAGAAATTTACAGAATTAAATTAGGGCTTCTGTGTCGTTCTGTAAACTTCTGTGTTATTCCGTGTATGATTAAATTTAAAATAGTGACTCCTGAAAAAACTGTTTTTGAAGACACTGTTGATCAGGCGACTTTGCCGACCACAGATGGGGAAATAACAATCCTGCCAAATCATCGTAGTTATATTTCCAGCTTGAAAGCTGGAGAATTAATGCTTCGAAAAGGCGAGGAAGAAATCTTGCTTTCTATTTCGGGTGGATTTATTGAATTCCATGAGAATGAATTGATTATTCTAGCGGATACAGCTGAACGAGCGGAAGAAATTGACTTAGCTCGCGCCGAGGAAGGCCGAAA
This sequence comes from Parcubacteria group bacterium, assembly GCA_041662285.1. Lineage (GTDB taxonomy): Bacteria > Patescibacteriota > Minisyncoccia > Moranbacterales > UBA2206 > UBA2206. The sequence goes on along the minus strand of JBAZSS010000002.1, from coordinate 2,542 downwards.
GAAAGCCGAAGAACTGAAAAATCAAGTTGTTTCTATGGATGAAAATGAATATGCTCGCGTAGCGGTTGCCATCCAAAAAGAATCCGCTCGAATTCGTGTAGCCAGAAAGCATCATACCAAAGGAGGAATGAAGATCGAATAGTTTTATTTTTGCTAATTATTAATTTTAATTTATGAACATTATGGAAACAAACAAGCAAACAAAAACGCAAACCAACACTAATGAGGAAGGAGAAAAAAAGGAAATGACAATTGAAGAAATTGCCAAGAAAAATTTTGTTCTTTGGAATGAGGCGCTTTTAACGAAAGATCCAAAAAAAGTGGCAGAATTGTATTCTGCGGATAATACTTTTTTGCCAACCTTGGCGCCGGAATTCAAACATGGTAAAGAGGAGGCCGAGGGATACTTCCATCATTTTTTGGAAAAAAATCCCGAGGGAAAAATTATTGAAGAAACTGTCCAGCAACTTAGCTCGAATGCTTATTTGCATTCTGGAATGTATAATTTTGAAGTTGGACCTGAAAATGATCGAAAGATTGTTGAAGCACGATTTACTTACGCTTGGCAGAAAGATGCCAGCGGAGAGTGGAAAATTATTCATCATCATTCTTCTGTTCGTCCATCAGCTTAATCTTAATGACTTATCTTTCCAAAACGGCGTTTTCCGGCATTATTCGGGGAGCGCTGTTTTTTCTTGAAATAAATGGAAAAATGAGATAGAATAGGAAAGTATTAAAAACTTGTTTTATGGAAAAATACGAACCTAAAGAGATTGAGCCTAAATGGCAAAAAAAGTGGGCGGAAAACCCGGATAATTTTAGCGCTAAAGATGATTCGGAGCAGGAAAAAGCCTTTATATTAGACATGTTTCCCTATCCGTCAGGGACAGGGCTTCATGTGGGGCATGTGGAAGGCTACACGGCAAGTGATATATATTCTCGCTATACGCGGATGAATGGTAAAAATGTTCTGCATCCAATAGGCTGGGATGCTTTCGGTTTGCCGGCGGAAAATTATGCCATAAAAACAGGAGTTCATCCAAAAATTACAACCCAAGAAGCAGTGGAGACTTTTACACACCAGATGAATGCGATGGGTTTTTCTTATGATTGGTCGCGGGAAGTAAATTCGTCAGATCCAGAATACTATAAATGGACACAGTGGTTGTTTCTTTTGTTTTATAAAAATGGATTGGCGTATAAGAAAAAAGCCAAGGTGAATTGGTGTCCGAAATGCCAAACAGTTCTCGCCAATGAGCAGGCGGAAAATGGCAAATGCGAAAGATGCGAGTCGGAAGTTATTCAAAAAGATCTTGAGCAATGGTTTTTCAAGATTACAGATTTCATAGAGGACAGACCTCACCCCAACCCTCTCCTTATAAAGGAGAGGGGGTTGACGAGTGGATTGCTTTCAGGGCTGGAAAAAATTGATTGGCCAAATTCAACAAAATCATTGCAAAAAAATTGGATTGGAAGATCAGAGGGTGCGCAATTCAAAATGTCTATTGTCATTGCGAGCGAAGCGAAGCAATCTCGTGATGTTGAAATAAATACAAAGATTGCCACGTCGCTTTCAGCTCCTCGCAATGACATGTATATTGAAGTTTATACCACTAGACTTGATACGGTTTTTGGAATGACCTATGCTGTGGTGGCGCCGGAACATTCAGTGATCAAAGAACAAAGATCAATGATCAAAAATATCGAAGAAATTGATGCGTATGTAGAAGATTCAAAAAAGAAAACTGATCTTGATCGAATGGAAGCGAAAGTTAAGACCGGAGTAGAAATTAAGGGGATAAAAGTTATCAATCCATTTAATGGCGAGGCGTTGCCATTATTTGTAGCGGATTATGTTTTGTCGCAATATGGAACAGGAGCGGTGATGGCTGTGCCAGCGCATGACGAACGCGATTTTGAATTTGCGAAGAAATATGGTTTACCGATAAAAGAGGTTATAATGCCAATATTCGGAGAGTCACACGACGGAGCTGTGAAAAGAGAAACTGTTTCTCCACTAATCCAAAGAAAAAGTGATGGAAAATTTTTATTTTTAAAAATGAAAGGCGAGCTCAATGGTGTTATTACAACAATCATTGGAGGTATCGAAGAAGGAGAAAGTATTGAAAGTGCAGCCATAAGAGAAACACTAGAAGAGACTGGATATGAAACAAAATTTATTGGAAAATTAGGTGAAAAATTAGAATCTCATTTTTATGCTCCTCATAAAAAAGTATGGAGAGAAAGGATCGATCAGCCCGTAATTCTTGAATTGATTAATGAGAATATGGTGCAAGAAATTTCAGATAAGGAAAAAGATCTTCAAGAAATAATTTGGTTAACAGAAGAGGAATCATATAAAAAATTAATTTATGAAAGCGATATAATAAGAATGAATCGTTTTCTAGGAAAAGCAACTGCCTATACTGATGACGGAAGAGTTATTAATTCTAAGGAGTATTCTAATTTAACTTCTGCAGAAGCCCGAGAAAAATTGACGGCGTGGCTAGAAGAGAAAAAAATTGGGCAGAGAAAAATAAAT
>JBAZSS010000001.1:40050-62064 GCA_041662285.1 Parcubacteria group bacterium | reverse complement strand
GGAGGTAGAACTGCTGGTGGAGGTGGAGGCGCATCCGGTGGATCAATTTGGATTCAGGCTGGAACAGCTTCTGGAAGTGGAACAATTCGAGCTAATGGTGGAAATGGAGGAGCGGGTTATAGGGCTGGCGGCGGAGGAGCAGGGGGGAGGATTTCTCTGACGGGAATAGACACAGCCGGATTTGTTAAGGGTTCAGGTTTTTCAATGACCCCAACCGCAACTGGTGGCACAGGTTACGCTTCCGGCGGAACTGGCTCCATCTACTACAATGTCGGTGGAACTTACACCTCTTCAGTAATGGATTTTTCCAATCCCGCAAATTTCACCACTCTCACCTACAACAAAACCACCACCGCGGATTCCATCAGCACTCCAACTCTCACTGTCGATGTTCGCTCTGGTAACACTGCCGTTCCTGACGAAACTTGGTCAGCTTGGTCAACTAATGTGGCTAGTGGTTTTGATATTAATTCTTTCGACAATAATCGCTATACTCAATACCGACTCAATCTTGCTTCCAACAATGCCATTCAATCTCCAAAACCATATAGCAAACCCACTGCCAACCCCTCTCTACAAGACATCTCTTTCAACTACACAGCCTATCTCGACAAAACCCTCACTTCTTCTAAATATAATTCCAGCAGTACTGCTAATACTCTGGCTTCTATTGCTTGGGACGAAACTCTTGACACCAATACCAACATCCGTTTCCAAATGAAAACCTCAGCGGATGATGCCACTTGGACTGATTGGCTCGGACCAGATGGGACTGTTGATACATATTTCGATGATATTTCTTCCGGCTGTTCCAAGCTAGGAAGCACTGTCACTTGTAACATCAACTCTAGTACTGCCCTAGGCGATGGCGCCACTAATTTAAATGATCAGTACTATCAATACAAAGCCTATCTAGAAACAACCGATGGCCTGGCTACTCCAACTCTCAACTCTGTCACCGTCACCTATGTAGTCAACGCCAGCCCAATAATCGAAGACACTCCAACCGCAGTTCCTAATTCTTCTGGCAATGTTGACATCAATTACGCCGTCCGAGATCCCGATAGTGAATCTGGTCACATCACCCCAACTTTCAAATATTCTTTGGACGGTGGAAGTTCATGGACAGCTACTACCGCTAGTTGTTTTCTCGGTGCCCAAGATCTCACGGCAAAAGATGTCAACGCTGATGTCGGAGAAACCCCTGGAGAATTCCTTTCATACTCCGCTGTTTGGGATCCAAGTTGCGAAATTGGCAAACCTGGATCAACTATTACCGCTTCTACTTATGAAACTGACGCACAAATTCAAGCGATTGCTAACGATGGTCAAATTGCCAACTATGAAGATACCAATAATTCCATAGACTTCATTCTCGATACTAAACCACCAGTCCCCGACACCGAATCAATTATTATCTCTGCCAGAAAAACTACTGACAATCTATCCCTCTTGGCTACCGATAATTCAGCGATGGAAATGAAAGTAGGATTAGAATCTGATCTGAGCGACGGAATTTGGATTGACTACAACACCCTTGCCACAATTGACATCACCGACAATCCCGAAACTGCTTATGTGCAATTTCGTGATAGCTATGGCAACACTTCCGAAATCGAAAGCATCACTGCTCCTGTCACTCCGCAAAGTCTGATGATTCAAGATACTTCCAATACTCTTTTGGCTGAACCTGAATATCGCCTTTTCATCGCCTGGCAAGCACTGGACAATGATCAATATGGTTCAGTTTTTGATAAATATGTCATCTATCGCAGTACAGACAACATCACCTATGCAGAAGTCCACACCATTTCCGACATTAACACCAACTATTGGGCTGACACCGTAACGGGAGAAACCGACTATTATTACCGCGTCACCCACAAAGACGACTATGGCAATGAAAGTTTTGGTAATGAATCCGCCTATAGCGACTCAGTCTATGGCAACGCTAATGGTATCGAAGACGCCGGTGAAGGAGGAGGAGGAACTTCCGCCATTCCACCTGTCATTACTAACGTAGCCATTCCTGAAGCTTCGATTTATTCCACTCAAGCCACCATTACTTGGGATACTGACATCCTTTCTGACTCCACTGTTAAATACAGTGCTGATGCTGGAGTCTTTACTACCGGAAAAGTAATAACCACCCTACGAAACAACGGGACTCCTTATGGACCACATACTGTCACTCTCACCAATCTTAGTCCTAACACCACTTACTATTTCCAAGTTAAATCCGCTGATCAAAATGAAAACGAAGCCACCAAACCCCAATCCGGTGATGCTGAGTTTCCAGACGGCTATAGTTTCACCACCGACCCTGGTCCACCAATTCACAACGCTTGGACAACCAGAGTCACCAATCATAGCGCCACCATTGCTTGGAGCACTGAGGGTGTTCCACCAGAAGTACCAGTGCCTTCTAATTCAGTGGTCACTTATTCCGAAAACTTTGATCTGGGCGAGCCCACCACCATTGGAGGTTCCGATGATATGGTAACCTATCACGAAGTGACTATCGACAATCTCGACCAAGGCACACTCTACTATTACCAAGTTCAATCTAGTGATGGACAATATACTGCCATCGGTAAAAATGGGGATAGCTATTTCAATTTTGTCACCGATGTGGACAATGTCGCTCCGGAAATTGTTTTTGATCCTGACACCGACATCACCACCACTGACACCACAGCCAGAGTTAGTTGGACTACACCAGATGAATCGGCCACTTCCACTTTGGAATATGGTCTGGATACAAACTACGCGCTAGGCACCCTGACCAATGACAACCTCAACACTAATCATATTTTCGATTTAGAGAATCTTACTAAAGATACCACCTATCATATCCGCATTACTTCCACCGATATCAATGGCAACCCGACTGTGGTAAGCGGAAATTCTTTCACCACCACTGATTCCACCGACTATGAAGCCCCGAGTATTACCCATTCCGGTTCTCCTAGTACTGTGACTGACACTACCGCCATTATCAATTGGACTACCAATGAATATGCCAAAGGCAAAGTCTATTATCGCACAGCAGGAGAACTAACATATCAAGAAACAGCTTTCTCTAATTTTGGAAAAGAAGGCACGCTAACACTGGATTCTCTTTCTCCCAACACCAGTTATGAATACTATTTATCCGTAGAAGATCTGAATGCTAATCCAGTCTTTGCCGGTTCGGCAGAAATTCCTTTTGATTTCACTACCCAACTCACTCAATCCGATCATCCCAATCTCACCAATCCTGGTAACCCTACTGTTTCTCAATATTCCGATACTGAAGCGGTAGTCACTTTCTCCGCCAATACCACTTCCACTTCTAAATTGTGTTATTCCTCTACTGCAGAAATTGACAATATGGACACTTGTCTTTCCGCCCTCACTCTTGGTGATCCCACTCGCACTCACTATTATCACCTCACAGGCTTAACCGCTGATACTGTTTACTATATTCGCACCAAAACTACTGATTCAGAAGATGGCAGTATTGCCTTTACTTCTAGTAATGTTTCTTTTACTACCCAACTCACTCAATCTGATCATCCCAACCTCACCAATCCTGGTAATCCTACTGTTTCTCAATATTCCGATACCGAAGCGGTAGTCACTTTCTCCGCCAATACCACTTCCACTTCTAAATTGTGTTATTCCTCTACTGCAGAAATTGACAATATGGACACTTGTCTCTCCTCCTTAACTCTCGGTAATGCCACTCGCACTCACTATTATCACCTCACAGGCTTAACCGCTGATACTGTTTACTATGTTCGTACCAAAACTACTGATTCAGAAGATGGTAGTATCTCATTTACTTCTAGCAATATTTCTTTTACTACCCAAAAAGATTCAATCGGACCCACTATCACAAATGTGGAAGTTTCTGATATTACTTACAATCAAGCGGTGGTGAGATGGGAGACGGATCAAGCGGGGAATAGTTTGGTGGATTATGGGATAAGTGAAAATACTTTTCCTAATACTCAAGGGAGCAGAACTGAATCTGTTACAGCTCACGAAGTCTTACTAAATGGACTAAATTCTGTGACGACATATTATTACAAAGTAGCTTCTTATGATGCCGACAACAACATCACCACCAAATCCACCGACTCCCTCACTTCTAATCCTGACAATGGAGAGCTACTTCAATTCACCACCCTCTCCCCAACCGAAGACATTGACTCTGACGGTGAAGGCGACCAACTCACTGATGTAATGGCTCAAATCCAAGAAATGATTGATTCATACAACTTCACCCAACAAGAAATCAAAGACGCTCTCGCTGGTCTCTACTCCATTTCCATTACCAGTTCCGGCCCATCAGTCAAAATCACCGACACTCAAGCTGAAATTACTTGGACTACCAACCGACCATCAGTGGGGAAAGTTTACTATTGGCAAGACACTGACAATGAAGATACCAAAACTTCTCAAAGTGAAATCACTACTGAAGCTCTCACTTCCCACACCGTCACTCTCAAAAATCTCAACTCCAACACTAAATACAATTTCTACGCTGTCTCCCAAGGACTGCTCAATGCCGAAGCCATCAGTTCCACCCAATCTTTCTCCACCGGAGACACTGCCCAACTCTCCGGAATCTCCATCTCTAACCTTACCCTCAACTCCGCCGACATCAGCTGGACTACTACGGGTTCTATTGACTCCTCTCAACTAGAATATGGCGAAACAATTAAATATGGAAAAACTGACAAAGGCAAAACTTCTTCTAATATCCACACAGTTAATCTCACTGATCTCAAAGAAAACACCACCTATCATCTGCGAGTATCCGCCCAAGACTCCGACAAGCAAACTCTCGTCTCCGAAGACTATTCTTTCACTACTATCTCTCTCCCAGTTATCTCTAATGTTACAATCAAAGACATCCAAATCGAATCCGCCACCATTAATTGGCAAACTAATGTCAAAACAGATTCTCGAGTAGAATTCAAAAAAGATGGAGAGACTAAAGGTACTACCAGCGGTGAATTAGAAGCAGTGACCGACCACACATTTACTCTCACTAACCTTTTCCCTGGCACGCGGTACTCATTCAAAGTCTCTTCCAAAGACGCATTTAACAATGAATCATCCTCCGAAGAACTCTCCTTTACCACCGAGGAAGATCTCAAAGCTCCACAAATCACCAACGTCAAATCTGACACCACCGTCTTCCCTGGCAAAGAAGCTCAAATCCAAACAATAATTAGCTGGAACACTGACAAAGATTCGAATTCTATCCTTGCTTATCGAGAAGGAGTAGAGAAAGATCCAAATCTTGTGGACCAACTCAAAAACCCTGACACTACTAAAGTAGATAACTGGAAACTCATAAAGAAATCAGATCTCACCAAAAACCATCTCTTTGTCCTGACTGATCTAAAACCTGCTAGTGTCTATCAATTCAGAACAGCTTCTTTTGACAAACACAACAATGTTTCAGTTTCTGAAAACTATTCACTTCTCACTCCAACTAAACAACAATCCGTCCTAGATCTCATCATCCAAAACTTTGAATCTACCTTTGGATGGGTGAAGAGGATTGGGAATTAAAATCATGAAGCATGAAGCATGAAGCATGAAGCAAGAAACATGAAGCAAGAAGGGGAAAATGCAAAAAAATACAAAAGAAAGGATATTTTTAGATAAAAACCTAAGGCTCAAACAGGAATTTCTGCGAATAGTTTTTGTTTTTAGCAAAGAGAGAGAGGGGAAGAGAGAGGGAATTTTATCGATAAAATTGAAGTTCAATGAAAAAAGGCTAAGGAAAGCCTTTTTTCGTGTTGACAAAAGACTGAATATATGCTAGAATTTATAGTTAAAAATCGTACATTAAAAATTCAACCAAAACTCGATTGCCCGGTTTTTGCCTTTAGTTAGTGATCTAATTTGAGGCAGAAATCGGGGAATTGAGATAGCTATTATAAAATAAAAATATAATTCAGGGGGGTGACTATGAAAAAAATAGGTATCATTATTTTTTTGATAATATTTTCTTTTGGGTGCGCGATGAATATTGGCACCCAGCGCTTAGACCATTTCTCTGGTGTTGCCATGAGTATTGGCAACCAGGAGTTGGTTGATTCTCAGGGAGTTGCCATGAACATCGGGCGACAAACTCTGGAAAATTATTCAGGAACCGCCATGAATATCGGGCGACAGGAGGTGAAGAAATAAAAATGAGGGCTCGCGTAGCAACATCGCGCGAGCCCTCTTTTTGCGTCTCAATTCTTGCAAACAACTAATAATAATGTTAAATTTAGGATATAAAAATAAGATAAAATTTTATGGCACAAGTTATAACTGATGAAAAAATGGTGGATGAAGTTTTGGAGCGAGGGGTGGAGCAAATTTTTCCGGATAAAAAAACACTCAAAGAAAAAATGATGAGCGGAGAAAGAATTCGACTGTATTGTGGTTATGATCCGACGGCACCATCACTTCACATTGGAAACGCGGTTACAATTAACAAGCTTTCTCAATTTCAAAAACTTGGCCACGAAATTATTTTTCTTATAGGTGATTTCACTTGTATGATTGGTGATCCAACTGATAAATTAGCTACGCGAAAAAAAATGACGCGCGAAGAAATTTTGGAAAATGCTAAGGGATATCAAAAACAAGCAGAAGGGTATTTGAAATTTGAAGGAGAAAATCCGGCGCAGATTATGTATAACAGTGAATGGAATGATAAATTAACTTTCAAAGAACTAATTGAACTTTCTTCTAATTTTACAGTTCAACAAATGATACAAAGGGATATGTTTCAAGAAAGATTAAAAGCGGAAAAACCAATCTATCTTCATGAATTTCTCTATCCTTTGACGCAAGGTTATGACAGTGTGGTGATGAATGTGGATTTGGAAATTGGTGGAAATGATCAAATGTTTAATATGCTGGCTGGCAGAACTTTGCAAAAAAATATTAATAACAAGGAAAAATTTGTTGTGACGCTGAAACTCTTGGCTGATGAGACTGGCAAAAAAATGGGAAAGAGTGAAGGCAATGCAGTTTTTTTGGATCAAGCTCCACAAGATATGTACGGTGCAGTTATGAGTTGGACAGATGGTACAATTGCTGTGGGCTTTGAAATGGCAACTAATGTTTCAATGGAAGAAGTGAAAGAAATTGAAGAAGCTTTGAAAGATGAAAAAAATAATCCGAGAGATTTGAAAATGAAATTAGCTTATGAAATGGTGAGGATAAATTATGGTGAAGAAGCAGCGAATTTGGCGCAGGATAATTTCATCAGAACTGTGCAAAAGAAAGAAATGCCAGACGAAGTAGTTTCCATAGAAGTTTCTATAGAGGATTCTGTGATTGAGATAATGACAAGAGAAGGACTAGCGAAAAGCAATGGTGAAGCCAAAAGAAAAATTGAGCAAGGGGGAGTTTCACTGAATGGAGAAATAATAAAAGACATTCAAATAAAAATTTCAAAAGAGATGAATGGAAAAATTTTGAAGGTTGGCAAGCGAGAATTTCGAAAAATTGTTGTGGAATAATTTTTTAGGGCTTGCATTTTTTTCAAATTTGTGTAGAATTATCTTAGTTAATTAATAATTAAAAAGCTGAATAGTATTTTAGGTTTTTTTTCACTTCGTATTAACTTTTATATGAGGTTTACTATTTGGCTAAATATGAAAAGAAGAGATGCCAGAGAAAAAAAAATCAGTCGCCAAAAAAGGTGCCAAGACAATTAACTTTGGATTGCACCTCACTCTTGACGGCTACGGTGGAAATCCGGACAAGTTAAATGACGGGAAGCTAGTGAAAAAAATTCTAGATGAGCTCCCCGGAAAAGTAGGAATGCATAAAATTTATGGGCCGGTGACGATGGATTGTCCCGAATTCAACGAAAAGGATTCTGGGGGGCATAGTGGTTTCGTGATGATCGCAGAGAGTCACATTAGTTGCCACACTTTTCCGTGGCGGAAATTTGTGAGTGTCGATGTGTACACTTGCGGAAGTTCAATGGACAAGAAGTTTATCGTGAACTATTTCAAAAAAGCGTTTGAACTCAAGAAAGTGGAACTAAACTTCATAAAACGCGGAACGAAATTTCCAGCCAAGGATTTGGTAGCGAAATAAAAATAAGCTTGAATATATAAAAAAGCGAGACTGCTTAGATGGGGCAGGTCTCGCTTTTTGATTTCTAGAATCTGTGTTATAATTTTGATAGTTGTATGACTTGCACATTTTCCCTCGAATCTATTGTTCGCTGTGGTTAGCGAAAAATTTTAACTAAGATTATGGATAGTATTTTATTGATTGTAGTCCTGTCATTGTCATGGCTACATAAATAGATTCTCGGTAAAACGCGCAAGTCTTGAATTAATAAAAACAAAATTATTTTTTACGATGTCTATTTTTTCTAAAATTGCAGGATTAGGAAAGCCTTCTTCGGAATTTATCGTGTCACTGGATATTGGCACGGAAGTGGTCAAAGTTTTGGTTTTCAAAATTGATCCAGATACGGGAGCGGGAATAGTTCGTGGCGTGGGCAGATCGCGCCAAGGACTCAAGGACATGCATAGCGGAGCCGTTTCGGATATCTCTGGCGTGATTGTCAATTGTCGAGAAGCCATTGCAATGGCGCAAAATATGGCCGGCGCAAAAAAAGTTGAAAAAGCGATTATCGGCATTGCGGGGGAACTGGTCAAAGGCACCACAACCACAGTGCATTATGAAAGAATTAATCCGGAAATCAGAATTGATTTGCCGGAGTTGAAAAACATCATTCAAAAAGTTCAAAGAAAAGCTTTTGACAGAATTAGAAGTCAGTTGTCTTGGGAAACAGGACATAGTGAAATAGAAATTGAACTAATCAATGCTGTGATTGTAGATGTTCGAATTGATGGATATAAGGTTTCTAATCCGGTTGGATTTCAAGGGCGGGATGTTTCAATTTCTATTTTTAATGCTTATGCTCCAATGATGCATCTCGGAGCGCTCACTAAAATTGCAGAAGAACTCGATCTCAATCTTTTGAATATTGCAGCTGAGCCATATGCAGTGGCGCGTTCAATGGGCACAGAAGACTCTTTGGATTTCAGTGCAATTTTCATTGACATTGGTGGTGGGACAACTGATATCGCAGTGGTACGAAATGGCGGATTGGAAGGTACAAAAATGTTTGGTTTGGGCGGACGAGCTTTCACTAAGAGATTGGCGCAAGAACTTAGCATCGGCTTTGAAGAGGCAGAAATGCTCAAAATTAAATATGCGGAAGGAAAATTAGGGAGGGATGTAAGCGTGAAAATTGAAAAAATTCTTTCGGATGATTGTGCCGTGTGGCTTCGCGGAATTGAACTTACTTTGGCAGAATTTTCCGAATCGGATATTTTGCCACATCGTTTTTTTCTTTGCGGTGGCGGATCGGGACTGCCAGGGATAAAAAAAGCTCTAATGAGTGCGCACTGGAGAAAAAACTTGCCTTTTGCCAAATCGGTTGAGGTTGGATATCTACAACCAAAAGACGTAGCAAATATTATTGATGAAACAGGGCAACTCAAAGATCCGCAAGACATCACGCCGATGGGATTGGCTAATCTAGCCTTGGATTTAGCAGGAGAAGAAAAAGTGATTGCCGGAATACTTCGGCGAACAGTGAAAATGATGCAGAAATAATTAAAATACAGAAAGACACAGAATAAAACAGAATAACGCAGAAAAGGTTCTGTGTCGTTCTGTAAATTTCTTTGCAATTCTGTGAGTATATAATATGGCACATCAAACATTCTACATTGATATCGACGAAGAAATAACTTCTATTGTCGAGAGGCTCAAGAAAGCGCGGGCCAGTGAAATTATCATTGTAGCACCCAAAAGAGCCTTACTTATTCAAAGCATCGTTAATTTGCGCATTCTCAAAAAAGAGGCGGATGAAAATGACATTCAGCTAATGATGGTGACCCAGGATAAGCTTGGGAAAATTCTTATTGAAAAAGCGGGAATTTTTGTTCAACAAAAAATGGATAATATTTCTGATGAGGAAATCGATCTAGATGAAGGAGGAATGGCCGGTGCTCAGAGTTATTCCAATGAAAATGAGATAAGTGGAATGCGTGAAAGTCAAAATAGAATAAATAATATTGGCTCGGAAAGTTATTTCAATGAAGAAGAAAGAGCGGAGCATTTGCGAACTGATTTAGAAAAAAATAAAAAAATTAAAGTGATAAAGAAAAATGAATCGGAGCAAGAAAAATTAGTTAACAGAGAATTGGTGTCGGGAGTGGGAACTATTCTCGGAAAAAAAGAGAAAAAAATAAACTTAGATATCGCTTCTCGATCAAATATTATTCCACCAGATCAAAAAATTTCTAAAGATTTCACAGCGAGTGATGAAATTCAAGAGAAAAAAATAGATAATTTTTTCTTTCAAAAAAATAATTTTGAAAATAAACCAAGAAAACCACACGTTGAAGAATTTAGAAATTATGATTTATCCAAAAAAGATCATAAGGGATTTTTGATTTTTGGATTGATTTCATCTTTGGCGGTGTTAGCTATAATCGCCTATCTATTTTTGCCAAAAGCTACTTTGAAGATTAGCGCTAAAACGAAAACTCAATCAGTAGATTCTAATATAACCGGTAGTACCACGGCAGTTTCTGCTGATTTTGAAAAAGAAATTATTCCAGCCAAAATACTATCAGTTGAAAACTCTGTTTCTGAAAGCTTTAAGGCAACGGGCGATAAGTCGGTTTCTAATCAAAAAGCGCGAGGAAAAATAACAATTTATAATGAATATAATTCCAGCCCGCAACCACTAGTGGCAACTACAAGATTTCTAAGTGGTAATGGAAAAATTTTCAGATTGATAAGTGGAGTGACGATTCCTGGGATGGAAACATCTGGCGGAGAAACAAAACCCGGAACAGTGGAAGCGCAAGTGATTGCCGATGAAGCGGGAGAAAGTTTCAATATTGCTCCAGATAAGTTTACTATTCCCGGATTTGAAGGTAGCGGAGCGGAAAAATATGCTAAATTTTATGCTAAGTCAGAGGAGGCAATGTCCGGCGGAGGAAGTGGAAATCAAACAGCTAATTATATCACGGATAGCGATATAGCTGAGGCTAAAACAAAAACACTGGCTAAATTTAATGAGGAAGTTAAAAATAAGATAAAGGAATCGGCTGGTGAAGAGGTGGTTATTTTGGATGATGCTGTCTTGGGCGAGGAGCCTGTATATAAATTGTCTAATTCGAGCGGTGATGTGGCTGATTCTTTTCAAATAACCATTCAAAATAAAGTCAAGGTGATTGTCGTAGCAGAAAAAGATTTGAATGATATGGTCATGAAAATTCTTTCTAAGACAACTGATGGCAAGGTAAGTATAGATGATAATTCTATAAAACTAAATTTCGGAAAATCCAGTGTCAATTTTGATGCCGGAACGATTGATATAAAATTTCATGCCGTTGGAGAAATTGTCCCAAATTTGAATCTGGAAATTATGAAAAAAGAGATTTTAGGAAAAAATAACGAAGAATTAACGGCTTATCTAAGCACATTTTCAGATATCAAAAGTGCCAACGTGGAATATCAGCCTTCATTTATAAATAGTCGTATTCCACAAATGGAAAGTCGAGTGAAGATAGTACTTGACAAATAATTAAGGAGGCGATATTATAGTAGGGAAGTTAAAAATAAAGTTTCAATATATAGAGGGAATTTTTCGGTTTTCAGGAATTTGGATTGACAAAACAGTCCCAAGGCATAAGTGAAAGTCATTCACTGGTCTTGTGAGATTCCGTCTATTTTTTGTTTTATAATGAATAATAAAGAATTAGTTAAATTAGAGGGAGAAGTTGTGGAAAATTTGCCAAGCACAACATTCAAGGTAAAATTGGATAACGGGCATGAAATCTTGGCTCATATTTCCGGAAGAATGCGAGTGAACTACATTCGTCTTATCCCAGGAGATAGAGTTATTGTTGAAATGAGTCCATACGATCTAACTAAGGGTAGAATTACTCAAAGAATGAAATAATATGAAAGTCAGAGCATCTGTAAAAAAAATTTGTGATAAATGTAAAATTGTTAAAAGAAACAAAAAGATTTTTGTTATTTGTTCTAATCCAAAGCATAAACAACGTCAAGGGTAATAATAAACAGAACAACACTGAAAATAACAGAATAACACAGAAGAAATTCCGTGTCGTTCTGTAAGAATTCTGTGTAATTCTGTGAAGTTATATGTTAAGAATTTCAGGAGTTAATATTCCAGATGAAAAAAGAATAGTGATTTCCCTAACCTATATATATGGGATAGGTAATGCTGTGGCAGCTAAAATTTTGAAAGAGCTTGGCATTTCTCCAGATAAAAGAACCAAAGATTTGAATGATGAAGAACAAAATGCTATCCGAACCTATATTGAGAAAAAAATCAAATCCGAGGGAGAACTCAAGCATGAAGTGCGAAACAATATCAAGAGACTCAAGGAAATCGGCTGTTATCGCGGAACTCGTCATCAAAAAGGTTTGCCTACTCGAGGTCAAAGAACAAAGACGAATAATCGAACTGTACGAGGCAACGTGAGACGAACGATGGGATCGGGCCGAGTAAAGACTGAAAAAACTTAAATTCAAATAATCGCGAATGGTAAAGCAAATTTATTCGAATACATTCGTATGAACATTCGCAAAATATTAGCATATAATTATGGCTGAAGAAAAAAAATTAAAAACTGAAGAGAAGAAAGAATCAGAAACAAAGCCTGAAGTTTTGGAAGTGGGAAAAAACGAAGAAGAAGTAGCTAAGAAAAAAATCAAGAAAGCCAAAAGACAAATTTCTAAAGGCCGAGCAACGGTTAAGTGTTCATATAACAATACTATGGTGAGTGTGGCTGATTTGACCGGTGGAGTTTTAGGCTGGGCAAGTTCAGGAATGCTTGGTTTTAAGGGAGCAAAAAAAGCTACGCCATATGCTGCTACTCAAGTGGTGGCTAATGTGAGTGAAAAAGTGAAAAAATATGGGCTATCAGAATTAGAAGTTTTTGTTAAAGGAGTAGGAAGCGGTAGAGAAGCTTCTATCCGCGCGCTGGCTAATAATGGATTTGATTTAACATTAATCAAGGATGTGACCCCGATTCCACACAATGGATGTCGGGCGAAAAAACCTAGACGAATATAAAGTTTATGGCACGAGATATACAAGCAAAATGCAGAAAATGTAGAAGAGCTGGAGAAAAGCTTTTTATTAAAGGTGACAGGTGCAACGGACCGAAATGCGCTATGGTAAAACGGGCTTATGCGCCGGGAGTTCATGGTAAAAAAATTAAACGTGGACTTAGTGAATATGGAATGCAACTTGCGACAAAGCAAAAAATTAAAAGAATGTACGGAGTTCTAGAAAAACAATTCAGAAAACACTTTGAAGAAGTAAAAAGCAAAAAAGGAATCACAGGCGATTTGCTTTTAGCTCGTTTGGAAATGAGATTGGATAATGTGGTATATCGAATGGGTTTAGCCAGTTCAAGATCTGGGGCTCGTCAATTGGTCAATCATGGGCTAATTAGCGTGGAAGGAAAAAAAGTGACTATTCCGTCATACGAAACTAAAATCGGGCAAACTATTGGACTAAATAAGTCTAAAACAGAGCGAAATTATTTCAAAAATATAGAGCAAGCCTTGAAAAATAAAAAAGATTTTCCAGCTTGGGTAAGTTTTGACGCTGATAAAAAAGAAGGAAAAGTTACGGGGCAACCACAAAGAATGGATATTGGGGTAAATGTTGACGCCCAAATTATAGTGGAATATTATTCTCGATAAATTTAAAATATTTACGAACTACGAAATTAGCGAAATACGAAATGAAATCCATTAGTATATTCGTAAAAAATTCGTAATTCGTAAAGAAAAACTATGCAAATATCACTTCCTCAAAAACCTAAATATGTTTCTTCGGATAAGAAAACGGCTACTTTCGAAATCGAAGGTTGCTATCCGGGGTATGGAACAACATTGGGCAACGCTCTTCGCAGAGTGCTTTTGTCTTCTCTTTCTGGGGCGGCTATCGTTTCTGTTAAGATAAAAAATGTTAAACATGAATTTTCTACTATTCCAAATGTAGCGGAAGATATTATTCAGATTATCTTAAACTTGAAACAAGTGAGATTTAAGCTTTTTGGGGAAGAGAGTGTGAAAGTGAATTTGAAAGTTAAGGGTGAAAAGAAAATAACCGCTGATATGATAGAATGCCCTTCAAATGTAGAAGTGGTTAATGGAGAGGCGTTCATCGCTTCTATTACTAGCCCAAAAGGTGAAGTTGAAATAGAAATGGAAATTTCTAGTGGAATTGGTTATATCCCAGTGGAACAACAAGATCGTGAGAAAAAAGAGGTTGGTGTGATTGCGGTGGACGCAATTTATACTCCAATTCGAAAAGTTAACTACACTATTTCTAATATGCGCGTGGGTAAGAGAACTGATTTTGAAAAAATAAGCTTGGAAATTGCAACAGATGGAAGCATTGACCCACAAGAAGCTTTTTTGAAATCAGTAGAAATTCTCGTGGAACAATTCTCCGTGCTCAAAGATTTGGAAAAAGCTGGTAAGGAAAAGGAAATTATTGCTCCGGAAAAAAAGGAAGTTGAAGCAGAGGTGAAAAAAGTAGAAAAAGATCCGAATATAGTTGAAATTACGGAGCTGAAAAGTCTTTCTACTAGAACTCTAAATGTTTTAGAGAAAGCAAAAATCAAAAATGTTGGTGATATTGTAAAATTAAATGAGGACGAAATTACTAATCTGGATGGTATGGGAGCAAAAGGCATCAAGGAAATCAAAAAAGCTGTAGGTGATTTCGGACTAAATTTAAAGAAAGCAGAGTAGACTAACTAGATTTTATCCTTACGATTATGCAACACAAGAATAAAACAAAGGAATTTGGCAGAACAACAAGTCAAAGAAAGGCAATGTACAAAACAATGCTGGGCAGTTTGATTATGCGAGAAAAAATTCAGACAACTGAAGCCAAGGCCAAGGAGCTCAAAGCCAGAATTGACAAAGTGATCAACAAAGCTAAGCTTGGCAATGACGAAAAGAAAAAACTTAGTATCCGAAAAGATTTGATAAAATATCTTCCGGAAATGGCTATTAAGAAAATTACCGGAGAATTTTTGAAAAAATTTGAAAAGAAAAATTGTGGTTATACTAGAGTGATAAAGTTAGCTCCAAGAAAAAGTGATGGAGCCAGAGTGGCAGTAATTGAACTTATATAATTATGAAAACAATTAATAGAAAGTATCATTTAGTTGATGCGAAGAAAGAAAATCTTGGCAGGATGGCAACAAAAATTGCGACAATTCTTCGTGGTAAAAACAAAGTTGATTTCACTCCGAATATTGACGGTGGTGATTTTGTAGTGGTTATAAATTCTGATAATTTGCAAGTGACTGGCAATAAGCTAGATGGAAAATTGTACCATCATTACAGTGGATATCCTGGAGGAATTAGAAGCGTAAAACTCAAAGATCAAATTGAAAAAGATTCTCGAGAAGTTATAAAGACAGCCGTTTATGGAATGTTGTCAAAAAATAAATTGAGAGATTTGATGATAAAGAGACTTTTGATATATAAAGATGACAAGCACGAGCACAAGATTTCCTAATTATATTAGTAGAGAAAAAACATTATGCCAACAAAGAAAATTATAAAAAAAGAAGAGGAAAAAGCTCTTAAAAAGCCTGCCCGAAATGCTACGCATAACGTTGCAGGCGGGGAAGTTGCCAAGAAAGGAACTTATTTTTATGCGGTCGGCAGAAGAAAAACTGCCATAGCCAGAGTGAAGATTTTTCCATCTGACATTGCTCAAAATACACTCACTATAAATGAAAAGAAATTTGAAGAATATTTTTCAGTGAGTCGCTGGCGAGATTTGGCGAAAGCCCCGTTGGCTTTGGCAGGGGATGGCGCAAAATTCAGCGTAGAAGCAAAGGTTTATGGTGGCGGAATAAGCGCGCAAGCTGACGCAGTAAAGCTCGGGATTGCCAGAGCGCTAGTGCTTTTTAACAAAGAATTGAAAAAAGCTTTGAAAGGAGAAAAATATCTAACCCGTGATCCGCGAGAAGTGGAACGCAAGAAATTCGGTCTCAAAAAAGCCCGCAAAGCCCCACAATGGGCGAAACGGTAGTGAGATCATTTTGGCTAAAGGGGGTCGGGGAAAAGGATTTTCCCCGTTGGAGGAAAGTATTGAAAACCGTGGGTTTTCAAGGAACGAAGTGACCCACAATGGGCGAAGCGATAGTAGATTTTGTTTATATTCTCAAAACACTCGTCATTTGGCGGGTGTTTTTTTGCTAAGGATATATTTTTAAAGTAGAATAGAAATAGAATTGGCAATTAGCAAAATTATGCACAGTGCAAGCTTTACAAGGGTTTAGTTTAGTGATAATGTATCATTGTAAGGAAATAAAAATAGAAAAATGAATAAAGAAGAAATAAAAAAATTACTTGAATCATTCTTAGAAAAACAAGAACGCACTATTGTTATTGTAGATTACGGCAATGTTGAAAAATGGAAACGTAGTTTGAATTGGAGAGTTGGGATAAAAGAGCTTTCAAAATTATGTAAAAATTTTTCTACAGGAAAGAAATTTTTACGAAGATTTTATTACGGAGCTGATTATGGAAAGAATGAAAAATCTACTAATTTAGTAGAGTGGTCGCGTTTGATATTAGAAAAGGCGGAGCTTGGTGGATTTGAAGTTGTTAGAAAGAGAGTAAAGTATATTTATAGTTCAGATAATAAATATGGATTTGAAAAGAAGTGTGATTTAGATGTTGAAATGGCGATTGATCTAGTGAAGGAAAGGGAAAATTACGACACAATAATATTATTTTCTGGCGATGGTGACTTGATGTGTGCAATGAAATATTTGCATGATGAATATAAAAAAGAATGTTATGTTTTTGGGGCAAGAAATCATGTTGGAAGAGAAGTATTTGATATGAAAAATGAAAGGGTTGTTAAAGACATTTTATTTGCTGAAGATTTTGAATACAGGATTAGCTTAGAAAGATTTAGTGATTTTAGACATTAAAATCAGAAAACCGCCTTTCGGCGGTAATCGATCAAAATCGGGTAGACCTAAAATCTACGTTGATAATACTAGCATATATTGAAAAATATTTCAAGCGAGTTGTGGATAACTCTGAAATGTGCTTTAAATAAAGTATAAAAACTAATTATATAACTAATAGAATAAAAAATATGGCACTATTTAAAATTAACAATTCCATCGCTAAAAAGATAATCGCAAAAGATTTAGATTTGGAAAAAAATCTGCAATCTTTATTTGAGCAAAATTTAGAGGAACTTTTAAATATTGTTTTTCTTGCTCATGAGTACTCTACGAGCTTTGGCGGTCGCATTGACTCTCTTGGAATGGATAAAAACGGCTCTCCTTGTATTATTGAATATAAGAAAAATCAAAACGATAATGTCATTAATCAAGGGCTTTCATATTTGCGTTGGCTTTTGGATCACAAGGCAGATTTTGAAATGTTATGTCAAAATAAAAAGGTAGATGTTGAAATTGATTGGGATTCCCCACGCGTTATTTGTATTGCAGAAAGTTATAGCAAATTTGATCTTGATACCGCCGATATCTTGCCTATAAATATAGAACTTTTGCGTTATCGTATTTATGATGAGAATATCCTTTTCCTTGAACCTGAAAATTATCAGAAAGTTAAAATAGCTACTTCTGGGATTATTAAAAAAGCGAAAATGCAAAAGACAAAAGATGCTCAATTACAAAAGGTTTATTCTGTTGAGGATCATTTGTCGGGAATAAATAAAGAAACACTGGATTTATTTCAAGATTTGCGAGAAAAGATTCTTTCGCTTGATCAAAACATTATAGAGGAAGCAAAAGCAAAATATATCGCCTATAAAACCTCGACTAATTTTGTCGATGTTGTTGTTAAACAATACGGCTTAAAAATATTTTTAAATGTAAAAAGTGGACAACTAAATGACCCACAAAAAATTGCTCGTGATTTAACTAAACCAAAGTTAATTGGACATTGGGGAAATGGTGATTATGAAATAAAAGTTGAAGATGTGGATAAGGCGGGTGCGGTTTTTGCGCTTATTAAACAAAGTTATGATTTTAATAGATAAAATAAAATTTTATACATACCGATTAGAAATAGACAAAAAAAGACGGAAATTAATCCGTCTTTTTTCACTATAAAAAGCTGTATTATTTTTTCTTTTTAGAAACTACTTTCTTGATTTCAGCCTTAGTTTTAACAACCTTCTCTTTTTTGGGTGTTTTGGCTACTTTTTTGGCTGCAGCTTTTTCGGTTAATTTCTTGAAACGATCAACTCGGCCCGTGGCGCCCATTTCTTTCTTTTTGCCAGTATAAAGTGGATGACAAGCGCCACAAATTTCGATTTTCATCTCTGGCACGGTTGAGCCGGTTTCGATGACATTTCCGCAAGAACAGGTTATTTTTGCGTCAGAATAGTACTTAGGATGGATGTTTTTCTTCATAAAGTTGGGCAGGTTTTAGTTGTTTATACTAAGATAATTTAGCACAGCCTTTGAGAATTGACAAGGGGCGAGGCGGGTGGTATATTAGATAAGTCGTTTTATTTGATATAAGACGGCTAAAACACATACTTTCTCTGGATTCCGTCCTGATCCCCAAAAGGGATTTTAGGAGTCCAGCTTTTCAGTAAGCCAAGAGAGAGTAGCGGAGATAATTAATTAAGGAAAAAAACAATGGAAGAAAATAAGAAAGAATCGACCGTAACGGTTGATCAAACTACTCCAGCTAAACAGCCGGTAGTTGATTGTTTCTCTGATTTAGATTTTTCTAAGTTGGAAGTGACACTTGAAGAAATGTTTAAAAGCGGTGTTCATTTTGGACATCACAAATCAAGAAAGAGTCCGAAGATGAATAAATTTATCTTTGCAACCAAAGATAATATTAATATTTTGAATTTGGAAAAAACCAAAGAGAGACTCGAAGAGGCCATGAAATTTATCTCTAAAATAATTTGCGAAAACCAAGAAATACTTTTCGTTGGAACAAAAAAACAAGCCAAAAAAATAGTAGAATCCGCTGCTAAGAAATGTGGTATGCCAAGCGTCACAGAAAGATGGTTGGGTGGAACTTTCACTAATTTTTCAGTAATTTCTGGTCGCACTAGATATCTCCGTGAAGGATCAGAGAAACAACAAAAGGGTGAGTTTGCTAAATACACCAAATTTGAACAAATGAAAAAAGCGGAAGAATTGGAAAGATTGGAAAACAAGATGGGTGGAATAAGAGAAATGATTAAATTGCCAGGGGCTATTTTTATCGCCTCGGTAATGGAAGATAATATTGCCTTGAAAGAAGCGAAGAACAAGGGCATTCCAGTTATCGCTTTGGTGGACACTAATATTGATCCAACGGATGTGGATTATCCAATCCCAGCCAATGAAGATGCTGTTTCATCTTTGAAATTGATGTTGTCATATATCGTAAAGGCTGTATTAGAAGGAAAAGAAAAAAAAGAAAAATCAATCATTGAAGAAAAAGTAATTAGTTAAGAAGCGTAGTTATCCCGCACCAAATTCCAACCAAGATTTATTTTGCGGAAAGAATTATGTGCGTTGTCGCCTACGGCTTAAGTTTATAAATAACAGAAAAATTAATTTGCGAATTGGTGCGGGATGCTATTTTGTAGCTACTCGTTATCACTCGTAGACAAAAGAGCATGTTAGATAAAATAAAAAAATTAAGAGAACAAACTGGAGCAGGAATGGTTGACATTAAAAAGGCTCTGGAAGAAGCAAATGGTGATGAGGCAAAAGCTATCGAAATACTTCGTAAGCGTGGAAAAGAAAAAGCTTTGAAAAAATCCGAACGAACTACGCAAGAAGGAGTTGTGGTAAGCTACATCCATTCAAATAAAAAAGTAGGCGCTATAATCAAACTTCTTTGCGAAACTGATTTCGTGGCTAAGAATGAAGAATTTGGAAAATTAGCCCAGGACATTGCTATGCATATCACAGCTATGAATCCAAAATACATAAAACCAGAAGATGTTCCTGCCGAAATTGTGGATAAGGAAAAAGAAATTTGGATTGAGCAATTGAAAAATGAAGGAAAACCAGAAAACTTAATGCCAAATATTCTAGCTGGAAAAGAAAAAAAATTCCGTGAGGAATTGTCGCTTATGACACAGTCCTTTGTCAAAAATCCAGAACAAACCATAGATGATTTGGTGAAAGAAAAAATCGGAAAAATTGGAGAAAATATTCAAGTAGGAAAGTTCTATCGAATAGAGCTGTAATAACAGAAAAACACGGAAATAGCGGAATAACACAGAATTTTTTTGTGTCGTTCTGTGAAATTCTGTGCAATTTCTGTGAAGTATTATGTCTAATGTTTTAGTTTCTGTATATTCCTGGGAAAATCCTAAGGTTTATAGAAGCAATATTGAGCTAAAAAAAGATGACAAGGTTATTGTTCCGATGGAAAATGGGAATGAACTTGGAATAGTTTTGGAAATTGATGTTAAAACTAAGGATGATTCAATAGAAGAGGTAGTCAGAAAAGCAACCAAACGGGACAGTGAAACTTATGAAAAATATGAAAAAGAAAAAGATGCTTTGCTGGATAGATGTCGAAAAGAGATAAAAGAAAGTAAATTGTTGATGAAGGTGATTGATGCTAGAATAAGTTTAGACGGAAAACAAGTTATTTTTATTTTCACAGCTGATGGTCGAGTAGATTTTCGTGAATTAGTCAAAATTCTTTCCAAAGATTTCAAGAAATCAATCAGAATGCAACAGATTGGTTCTCGGGATGAAGCGAGAAAGCTGGGAGGCTATGGAATCTGCGGGCGGGAATTCTGCTGTGTTAATTTTCCCGGAAGCATTCCAAGCATCACTACTGATATGGCAAGGGTCCAACAAATTGCACATCGCGGAACAGAAAGAATCTCTGGTCTTTGCGGAAGATTAATGTGTTGCTTGGCCTATGAAGCTGATCAATATCGAAGTCTTCTGGAAGGAATGCCAGAACTCTATAGTATCGTGAATTCCAAGGAAGGTCGAGGAACGGTCGTGGAAATAAATGCAATGACGCAAGAGATAAAAATAAAATTAGAAAGTGGGAAATATGTAGCTATAAAGAAAGAAGATATAATATAAAGTATGCGAATCAACACTATGTTGTATACAATCGTCCCTCCAATACTCATCGTAATTAGCCTTGTTGGTATAATTATTTTTTTAGTGAAAAAAGCACCAGAGGTAGCTAGGCTAGATTGTGAAGATGAAAAAAATAAGGAAGGATCAGTTATCCCTAAGAAAAGTATTTGGTCAATATTGAGAAAAAAGAATATTGAAGAGCACAAAGATTTCAATCATAAGACACTTTTGTTTTTGGAAAAAACAACTAAGAAACTGAAAGTATTTTTTTTGAAAATGGAAAACATGTTCACTGACTGGGGAGAGTCGATTAGAAATAAAAGAAAAGCTCGAGAAGAAGAACATATCGTGCGAGCACTAGAATTGATTGAAGAAAATAAATTTTCCGAAGAAATAAAAAAATCTGAAGCTATCGAAAATACAAAGGTGGAAGAAAAAAAAGAAGAAACAGAGTCTAAGATAGAGAAAAAAGATATTCTGGAAAAAATATTAGTGGAGAGAATCGCGACAAATCCAAAAGACATCGAAGCCTATGAAAGACTGGGGGAATATTATTTCGAAATAGAGAATTGGAATTATGCCAAGGAATGCTTCAAGCAAGTTCTGAAACTGAACCCAAGAAATATTGGCATTAGAAGTAAGATGCGAAAGTTGGAAAGAATGCTAGGAAAATAAAATAAAAAGCCGATGTAGCTCAATGGTAGAGCAACTCTTTTGTAAAGAGAAGGTTGCGGGTTCGATTCCCTCCATCGGCTCTAAAATGAAAAAATGCATATAAAAACAAAAGGATATATTGCTGAAATATATGTTACTGCTAAACTAATAGAAGATGGAT
>JBAZSS010000001.1:0-40040 GCA_041662285.1 Parcubacteria group bacterium | reverse complement strand
TCCAATCGGTGAAAATAATCGTTATGACTTAGTTGCTGAACGAGAAGGTAAATTTATCAGAATTCAGGTTAAATATGTTACGCCTAAGGACGGTGCCCTAGCTGTTAATTGCAGAAGTAGCAATAATTGGTCAGTTCTGCATTATTCTCCTGAAGAAATTGATGTTATCGCTGTTTTCAACTCAAAAGATAAGGCAATTTATTTTGTACCAGTTTCAAAAATAAATCACAGTCTGTTTAAATTAAGAATAGAACCAGCAAAAAACAATCAAAAAACAAAAATTCATTTAGCGAAAGATTTTGTTAGTTTACAATAGAAAATAATATAGGTGGGTCGGTGGCAGAGTGGTCAAATGCATCAGACTGTAAATCTGACGCCGCAAGGCTTCGGGGGTTCGACTCCCTCCCGGCCCACACTAAATTTGCACATTGAAATTATTATACAGATGAGTATTATTTTGAAAAGGACTAGCTTGACTATTTTTATTTATACATTAAAATATAGATATGAGTATAAATAAAGACATATTATCAAAATATTATTTGGAAGAAAAAAAATCAGTATGTGAGATCGCTGAGATTTTAGGGAAAAGTGAAACGGGGATAAATTATTGGATGAATAAGTATAAGATAAAAAAAAGAACAATTAGTGACGCGGTTTATATAAAGAACAATCCAAACGGCGATCCATTTAAGATAAAAACTCCAAATAATTTATATTTAGCTGAACTTAGGGGCTTGGGTTTGGGATTGTATTGGGGTGAGGGAAATAAAGCCAATAAAAATTCTGTAAAAATTGCAAATACTGATCCGGAATTGATCAAGAAGTTTATTGAATTTTTAGTGGAAATATTAGGAGTTGATAAAAAAAAGATAAAGTTTTCGTTGCAAGTTTTTAGTGATGTTAGTCCAAAAAAAGCAAAAAAATATTGGATCAATCAATTAAAGGTGGATCCTAAACAGTTCTATAAAAAAATTACTGTTACTCAATCTGGAAAAATAGGAACGTATAAAAAGAAAAATATTTATGGTGTTTTGATGGTTTACTATCATAATACTAAGCTAAGAAATATTTTGATTAATATGCTGCCGTTGTAGCTCAGTTGGTAGAGCATTTCCATGGTAAAATATTGCCCATTATTTAGGAAACTAAATAGTGCACCCCCGAATAACGGTTAAAGACCTAGCACAGGTTCAGACCGTGGCGTTTTTGTGGAAGCGCCCGAACGACTGACAAGGGGAAGCTAATTTCTTTTTTGGAAAATGCTTGATATACAGTCTAATCCTCTAATATAGTGTTTTTTTGAAAATAGAGGTATCGATGAAGGAAAAGGTCCGCAGTTCGATTCTGCGCAACGGCTCAAGTTTAAAAATTTAAAAAATTAATTTAATTTTATGGCACGAGAAAATTTAGCGAAGATGAAATGCGAAGTTTGCAAAACTGTAAATTATTTCACTTCAAGAAACAAGAAAAAATTGAAAGAAAAACTCGCAATGAAAAAACATTGCAAGAAATGCAAGACGCATACAATGCATAAGGAAGTTAAATAGCGTCCGAATCGTTTAAGGTGAGGGGCGTGCTTGCCAAACTTTCTTATTTTGTTATATTATTTATCAACTAAGAATTAAGATTATCTAACTGAAACAGTTGAAAAATTGTGGTAAGATAGGAAAGTTAGGCAGGCGGGGTTCGTATAGTGGTAGTACGAGAGTCTCCAAAACTTTTAGCGCAGGTTCGATTCCTGCACCCCGTGCAATTGTTAAGACAGCTAACTATTTTCGGTGACTATTTTTATTCTTAAAATTTGGATAATTAGTGGCCTGTGGATAACTTCTTGTTGACGCTATTTCAAAAATGGTGTTAAATATAAACATAGGGAGAAAAATAAAAAAAAATGAAAAATTTGGGTGAAATTTTAAATTGGTTTAATAAGTGTTATGATCGCGCGGTTTTTCCGTCGTGATTTTTTAATATATAAAATAAAATATACGCATCATTACTTTTAGGTCGAAAAAAATGATTGCAATTTTATTGAGTTAATAATAATAAATAATAATTAAAAAAAATAAACAATGAGTAAAATCAAAAAATTTGGGACGATGCTGGCAGTTGCGGTTGTCGCAATTGCGCTTGCATCTCCCGCGCAAGCACTCATAACCAATGCGGACATCGTAAACAATGCCGGTATTAGTTATAGCAAACTCAAATTGAGTAAAAAAATAACCTCCAAAGATATTAAAAACGGAACCATTAAGGGAGAAGATATCAAAAATGGAACCATTGCATCCAAAGACATTCATGATGATGCAATTGAAACGGACAAGATTGAAGATGGTGCTGTCACTTCAAGTAAGATTGCTGATGGCACAATCACCATTGATGACATTGCTGCTGGAACATTGACTGCAACATCACTAGCAGACGGTTCAGTGACTTCAGCAAAAATTTTGGATTCAACGATCGCTTCGGCTGATATCGCTGCCGATACTATCGTAGCTACTGATATCGCTACGGGTGGAGTTGGAACACTGGAGATTCTTGATGGATCAATTCTGACAGGTGATATCTCAACTGGAGGAGTTGCAACAGGAAATATTCTTGATGGAACAATTCTTGTCGGCGATTTAGCTGATGGGGCCGTTACTACTGGAAAAATTCTTGATGGAACAATCCTGACGGGGGATATCTCAGCCGACACAATTTTAGCTGCTGATATTGCAGATGGTGGAGTTGCCACAGCTGAAATTTTGGACGCGACAATCCTAACTGAGGATATCGCCTTGCAGGCAATTACAAATAACCTGATAGCTCTTGATACAATTCTAAATGATAGTATTGCTGCCGGAGCAGTTAGAACATCAGAAATTTTTGATGGAACAATTGCGGCCGCTGACTTGGCAACTAACCTTGCCTTAAGCACAACAGGAAGCGTGGCTACTACTGGATCTGGAACAATTACCTCAGCTGGACTTATGACAGCTAACGGTGGATTGACAGTTGTCGGGGCTTTGACTCTTCCAGCTACTTCTGTTGCTAACGCGGCTCTTCAATCAGACGTGTCTCTTTTGGGACAGACTATTGAATCAGCGGAAATAACCAACGGAACAGTTACAGGAACTGATTTAGCTAACGACATTACACTAGCTGGAGATTTGACTGTATCAGGAGGAGAGGTTTATGTAACTCCAACTGCAAGTTCGGCTTCAACCACTGAAGGAACAATCTACTACAATAGCACAGACGACAATCTATATGTTTATGCTAATGGAGTTTGGGCTGATTTGACTGCTGGAGCTTCTGGAGCACCAACATTGGATGACGCCTACAACGCTGGAAGCGGAGTTGAAACGGAAATTCATGTTGATAATGGTGGATTAACTTTGAGTTCTGAAGACACAACAGCTGGTGGCGGAGATATCGCTGTTGATCTAACCAGTACTGGAGATTTCTCAATTTTAAATGCTGGAACAGCCTTTGCCACTTTTGATGATAGTGGAAATGTGGCTTTGACTGGAACATTAGATGTTCAAGGAGATGTTTCTGATTCAGTGGGAACATTCACAATTGCTGACGCTGCAAACATTACCGGAGCAACAACTCTTGACGGAGATGTGACTTTGGGTAATGCTGCGACTGATGTGGTTACGGTTACGGGAACCATTGCAGGAGCGAGCCCATTAGTTTTTGAAGGTCTAACAGCCGATGATTTTGAAACTACAATTGCCGTGACTGATCCGACGGCTGATAATGTGATTACTCTTCCAAATATAACCGGAACAGTAGTAACAACCGGAGACACAGCTTCTGTGACTAGCACAATGATCGCGGTTGACACAGTCGCTGCTGTTGATATCGCAGAAGGCGGAGTTGCTACATCTGAAATTCTTAACGGAACTATTCTAACTGGAGATATTGCCACTGACACAATCCTAGCTGGAAACATTGCTGCAGATGCTGTCGCAACAAGCGAAATTCTTGATGCAACAATTATCGAAGGTGATTTAGCTGATAGCGCAGTAACTTCTGCTAAAATCGCGGTTGACACAGTCGCTGCTGTTGATATCGCAGAAGGCGGAGTTGCTACATCTGAAATTCTTAACGGAACTATTCTAACTGGAGATATTGCCACTGACACAATCCTAGCTGGCAACATTGCTGCAGATGCTGTCGCAACAAGCGAAATTCTTGACGGAACTATTCTAACTGGAGATATTTCAGCAAACACTATAATCGCTGCTGATATCGCTACTGGCGGAGTTGGAGCTGATGAAATTGGTGACGATGTGGTTGATGGAGCTGATCTGGCTGACACAATTACATTGGATGCTGCCTTCGCTATGAATGGCGCTGCCATGACATTTGGTGATGGAACTGGTGAAACAGTAGCCATAAATTCGTCTGATTGGGACATTGATGCTACTGGAGCAATGACTGGAATTGGCGCGATTACCATGGATGGAGCTTTAAACGTAAATGGTGATACTATTGATTCTGATGCGACTCTGGACATAACCGGAGCAACAGGAATGAACATTAATACTGGTGCGGGAGACATTACTCTTGATCCAGCTGGAAATGATGTGCTTCCTGGTGGAGATAGTGAAGATAATCTTGGTGCAGATGCAACTCGATGGTCAACTATCTATGCTGATACTTTGAACTATGCGACTGCTATCACTGATGATAATGCTGCTGGAAATTATTCCACAGTAACTATCGGAAATGATGGAACGGGCGACAGTGGGGTTGATGCTGATGGTTTGACAATCATTGCTGACACAGCCATTACAGATGCTCAATGGTCTGTAAGCGCTGCTGGTGCTGCTGCTTTCGCTTCCACGACTGTCGGAGGTGTAGCAGTTATCACTGATGGTACTGGAACAGTTGATACAACCAATATAACTGACGAAACAGTCGCTTCCGCAGATATTGCAGATGGAACAATCGTTGTTGCGGATATCGCGACTGACGGAGTTGGTTCAGCTGAAATCGCAACTGGTGCAGTTGAATCAGCTGAAATCGCGACTGGCGCAGTTGAATCAGCTGAAATCGCTACTGATGCAGTTGGCGCAGCTGAAATCGCAACTAGTGCGGTGACAACAGACGAAATTCTCAATGCAACTATTGCTGGAGGAGACTTGGCTGCTGACATCGCTATTACTACTTCTGGCACATTGACTTCAACTGGAACAGTTGATTTCAGTGGAGCTAATTTGGTGGTTGATAGTGGAACAGCTGTTCCTGGAACATGTACAACTGGACAATTGTTCGTTGACACAGATGCCGCTGCTGGATCAAGACTTATGGTCTGCACAGCATCCAATACCTGGGATGCGAACTAGTCTGAAAACTTGCTAATCTGAAACTCTGCAACAAAAAACCCTCTCGCTTCGGCTGGAGGGTTTTTGCTTGTTTTTTTGTCAAAAATACGCTATATTTTATATATGAATAGAAAAAAAATAATTGGAATAGGGCTAGCTATTTTTGTGATTTTGGTTTTGGGCGCTTTTTATTTTCTAAAATTTCAAAATAAACCAGTGGAAAAAGAAATAAAAAAACAAGAGAAAAATTATTTTGAAATCAATGACGAATTAATTGGAGTGACCTTTTGGGTGGGCAAAAAATTCGAACGGATCTCCGCGCAACAGTTGCAATTGAAAAATCCCAGCTTTGTCTATGGTTTTTCTGCTAAGGATGATGCCAGTGTTGGTTGCTTTGTCTCCCAAACTAAAAGAGAAAGAGAAGGACAAGTGACGGTTGGAAATTTGCGCGACGGAGTTTTCTCGCAACTGCAAAAAATCGATGCTGACGCCAAAATTGATTCGGCTGAAGTGATTGAGATTGGAGAAAATAGCAACAAGGGCGCCAAACTCGAAATGAGCTACACCGATGGAGAAAAGATTCCAACGTTGCAATGGGAAGTGGTCGGAATCACCGCCAAGATTGCCACTTTCGCCTTTTGCACTTCGCCTAAAGCCGTGCTAGACTTATATAAAGAGGATTTTAATTTATTTTTAGATAGTGTAAGGATAGAATGATAACTAAACAAGAAGAACAAAAACCAAAAAAATTTCAAAAGTTTCTGAAGATTTTGAAAATAGGCGTGCTTGTTATTTTGATGCTGGCTGTTTTAGTTTTTGGCTATTTTGCTTATCGCTTGTCTCAAAAAGACCTTTTTGGCTGGCGTTTGAATTTTAATTTGAATAAAGTGGAGACTGGGACCTACACCAGTTTCGCGCCCAATTTGGCTTTTCTCTATCCGAGAATTTTTGAAATCGATTCCAATCGCGAGCGTTATGGCAAGGGCTATTTAGTTGGCATCAAACTGAAAACCGATGATCGGACGGGTTGCGATGTGCGGTTGGGCGGTCCGGAATTGGATTTTTCCAAAAATGTCACTGAACTCACTGATGAAGTTATCGCGCCAGTTAAAAACAAGGCATCTGATTTCAAATTAATTGAAAATAAAAAAACTAAAATTGGCGGAAGGGACGCTCTGCGGGTTTCTTTTTCCTTTTTGGATCCAATTGGTGCTCGCGTGCGCTTGGATCAAGCTTTCGTGAAAGACAAGAACACCAGCTATTATATTATCTGTGGCACCGGCGAATATCAATATAATTTTTTTCAAAAAGATTTCAATGTTTTTTATGATTCGCTCAATTTCAAGGGTACAATCGCGGATTTTGAAACAAATCAACCATGGTATCGAATACTGTCGAGGGAATTGTTTTTTTGGCGTAAATAAGCCTGCCCGCAATGCTTCGCATAGCGATGCAGGCGGGCCAAATTTGACATAATTATAATTAAATGAAATAATGTAGAAGCAATTAATAAATTCTTAATTTTTGTGACTGGTTTCAAATTATTGAAAATAGTGCACAATGAAAACTATGGCGGAAGAAACAAAAAGAGGGGGAGTGCTAGGTAAAATAATAATTTTTGTTATTATCGTAGCAATTGCGGTAGCAGGTTTTGTGTTTTTTGGAAAAAATAGAAACACCAGTTCAATTGTTGACGCTGGAAAATATCAAGCGGTATTTTTGACTAACGGACAAACCTATTTCGGCAAAGTTTCTAATGAAAAAAGTGCTTATGTATCTTTGAGCGATGTATATTATCTAGTTTTGAAACGACCATTGCAAAATCAACAGCAAGATGGAGAGCAACCTCAAGAGCAACCTAAATCGGAGTATTCTTTGGTAAAACTAGGCAAGGAAATGCATGGACCGATTAGCATGTCAATCAACAAAGATCAAATTTTGTTTATTGAAAACTTAGCTGATGATTCCAAAGTGGTTAGCACTATAAAGAATCAAAAGTAATATTTAACTTAAATTAAGATGGAATTTAACAAAAAAAGTATTATCTTGCTAGCGCTGGTTTTGATTCTGGGTTTGTCAACGGGTTTTTATTTTGGAAACAACAGGCAACAAAAAACTGATGGAATTGTTCAATTAGTGAAAGACGATACTGGAAATAAAGCAACTTCTGAGGCGACAGCAAATAATACTGATCGCGCCAAACTAAAGCTTGATTTGTTAAAAAGCTATATTGATTTTGTATTATTACCGCCAGAAAAAATTGTTGATGCTAATAGTTATGTGGAAGCAATGAAAGCTAAAATAATCAAAATCAATGACAGTGAGATAATCTCGAAATTCAATGCTTCATGGGAGACAGAAAATGGTGAGCAAAAGAGACTGGACTTTATTGATTTTTTGAATGATAAAATAAAATCTGATTTGCAATAAAAATTCTTTTCTATAGTGCCTATAGGCAAAACAGTCTTTCAAAAGAAGGCTGTTTTTGTTTTGTTGCAAGACTTGAGAAATTGTTTGGTTAGTGGTAACATTAAAACACTAAATAACAACAATTATGAACAAATCAAACCTAGTTTTTCTTGACACAGAAACGACTGGCAAAGGGCCAAATGATAGGCTATGCCAGGTGGCCTATAGCTTCAATGGAGAAGAATTCGATGCTCTTTTCAAGCCTCCTATTCCAATTCAAATAGAGGCTATGGCAATTACTCACATTACAAACAAGATAGTAGAGGACAAAGAGCCATTTATTGGTTCGGAATTTCAAAAAAAATTAATAGATATTCTTTCGAAAGAAAATATTCTAGTGGCGCATAACGCGCAGTTTGATGTGGATATGCTCAGAAAAGAAAATATTGAAGTTGGGAGTGCCATTGATACGCTCAAGATTGCCCATCACTTAGACAAGGAAGCAAAAATTCCCAAGCACGGTTTGCAATATTTGAGATACTTTCTTGATTTAAATATTCAAGATGTGGTTCCTCATAGCGCATTGGGAGATGTGAGAGTTCTGGAAAAACTTTTCGAGCGTCTTTTTCAAAAAATGTTGGTTGAATTCAAAGAAGAATCTGCGGTCATTGATGAGATGCTAAGAATTTCGGCTCTGCCAATTTTAATGAAAAAGTTTTCTTTTGGAAAGTACAATGGTTCAATGGTCGCGGATGTCGCAAAGACTGATCTGGGATATTTAAGATGGCTTTTAAATGAGAAAAACAAAGCAAAGGAACAGGAAGGAATAAATGATGAAAACTGGATTCATACACTCGAATATTATTTACAAAAATAAATTATGCCAAAAATAAAACCAAAAACAAAAGCGAAGGCTAAAGCAAAAAAAGAAAAAGAATATGTGGAAAATGATCTTGATGCGGTGGTGGCTTTTTTGGATGGACTTTCTCATCGAATTATCGAAAGAACGAGAAACATCGATGCGCAGTCCAATGTGCTAATCGGACTTAGCACCGGTATTTTCATTCTTGCAATTAATGAGATAATGAATGTGGAACGTTTCCATATCACATTGTCGCTGGTGGCTGTTTTCTCAGCTCTTAGTTCGATGGTTGCTCTGTTGGCGATTCGCCCGCCTAATTGGATGGTGAAAAAAGGACAGGAGCAAAGCCTGCTTTTCACCCAAACAATTGCTGATTTTGATTCGGCCAAAAAATATTCCATAGAACTCAAGAAGATATTGAATTGCGACGAAGAAATTTTTCATCAGTACGCTATTGAAATTTATAACTTGTCAAAATATTATTATCGTCCTAAAAGAAAACTTTTTGCGATTTCTCGAAATATTTTCCTTTTTGGGGTAATTTCCAGTCTAGTGCTCTTGTTTTTGGAAGCTAAATTTATCTAAGTTGTTAAAAAATTATGATTGGTATATTATATAAAAAGGGAAATTATCCCGTTTTTTGCTTATAAAAAAAATAGAATGAGTGAAATTAAAGAAGAAAAAAAATTTAGTCTCAAGAGTTTTTGGGTAAAGATTTGGAAATTACTTGAACCAAGCCAAAGGCAGATAAAAATTGTGCTGGTTTTGATATTGTCACTGGAAGCAGTTCGTTTGATTGGGCCGTATCTTTTGAAAATAATTATCGACAAAATTACCGCTTTTAATGTAGCGGAGATTGATATTATCTTAGTGCTTATTGCGGTGATGTTTCTTATTAATCAGTTAATTTCCCTTGTTGATTATTTGGCTGATAAAAAGATTCTTTCTGTCTTAATTTCGGCGGTTGCATATCTTTCTAATAATGCCCATCGAAAAATGGTTTTTTTAAGTTTGGGGTATCATGAGAAAGAAAACACTGGAAGTAAGATTATAAAAATCAGCCGAGGGGTGGATAAAATCGACAATCTTTTTGGAAATTTTTTCTGGGAAGTAGCACCGACTATTTTTCAAATTATTTTGACTACCGCGACGCTTTTTTGGGTAAATTGGATATTTGGAGTTATTATTTTGATTTTTGTTCCTGCTTTTGTTTTTTTAACACTGCGAGTCAATAGGATGGTTTTCCCTTTTCGCATGAAAAGATTTAACAATCAAGAGGTGGCAGCTGGCCTTATGACGCAATCAATCATTAATATCAACACGGTAAAATCTTTCGTGCAAGAACTTCGTGAGTACCGGCAATTTTCTGCTGCTACTAAGAGTGTTAAGGATAATGTCACTGATGAATTTAGATTGATATTAAAATATAATGTAGTCAGAAATTTAGTTATCGATTTGGGGCGTGGGTTTGTTTTGCTGTTTGGAATTTATTTAGTCATCAAAGGGCACATCACAGTTGGAAGTTTGGTTTTTGTCTATACTATTTCGGAAAAAGCTCTAGTGTCACTGTTTAGAATTTCTCGGCTATATGATCGAATTATGGAATCGGCAGAAGCAGTAGAAAGGCTTTATGAATTGTCGCTGGAAGAATCTGAAATCGAAAATATAAAAGGAGGGATAAAACCAAAAAGCATCGAGGGCACTGTGGAATTTAAAAATGTTGATTTTGTTTATAAAGAAAGTTCAACCAAGGCGCTTGATGGAGTGAATCTTTCGATTTGTTCTGGGGGCGTGACAGCACTTGTTGGACCATCGGGTGGAGGAAAAACCACAGTGGCTCGAATGATCTATCGTCATTATGATCCGGCCAAAGGAGAAATTTTGCTAGACGGAAAAAATTTGAAAAAATATGATCTGTATGCTTTTCGCAAATTTATCGCGATTGTGGCGCAAGAAGTGGAAATTTTCAACTCAACTGTCAAAGAAAATATCGCTTATGCCAAGCCCAACGCTAGCTTAGCTGAGATAAAGGCGGCAGCGAGAATTGCCAATGCGGAAGAATTTATCACTCAACTCAAGGACGGCTATGACACAATCGTAGGAGAACGGGGGATAAAACTTTCCGGTGGACAAAGACAACGGCTTGGAATTGCGCGGTCAATCTTAGCTAATCCGCGAATTTTGATTTTTGATGAAGCGACTTCGAGTCTGGATTCATATTCGGAAAAATTGATCCAGGACGCGATGGAAAAAATTCGAAAAAATAGAACCGTGATTATTATTGCCCATCGTTTGAGTACGATCAAAAAAGCCGACAAGATTATCGTTTTGGAAAATGGAAAAGTAGCGGAAGAAGGAAGTCACACTGAACTTTCTAGAGTTCAAGGTGGGCTGTATCAGAAGCTTATTAATTTGCAGAATATGGGGGAAATAGAATAATTATGTACACACAACATTCAAACAATCTAATAATTTCGGCGGATGATTTTGGGATAAGCGAGAAAGCTAATCAGGCGATTTTGGAATTGGCGCGGGAGAAAAAGATTGATCGGGTAGCAGTGATGATAGGCGGAAAAATTTCCAAAAATGAAGTCAAAGATCTTTTGGAATCAGGAGTAAAGATCGACATTCATTTGCATCTTTTGGGGCATGATTTTTTTGTTAAAAGAGAAAAAGAATCAGAAGATGGAATAACTAAAAGAATTCCAATTTTTCTGCTTGATTTTTTGACTGGGTTTTATAGTTCGGCGAAAGTCAAAATAATTTGGAAAAAACAAATCGAAGAATTCAAAAATATTTTTGGAAGATATCCAGATGGGATAAATTCGCACGAGCACATTCATTTTTTTCCGCCACTTTTCAAAACTGCGCTAAAGATAAAAGAAGAATTTAAGATTTCCTATATTCGATTGGGCAAACTAAGGCGCAAAGGAAAATTCGGTAAAGTATCTTTTATTTTGGATAAATTGAGACTGATGAATTTTCGACGTAATTTGCTTTTTCTCACACCTCTTGGCATAGCAAGAAGTTATCCCTTTGAGCTCAACACTTCAGATTTTTTGGTGAGTTTTGATTGGATAAAAAACGAAGAAGAATTTTTTGAAAATCTAATTGAAAAAACTCAAACAGAAATTGTTTTTCATCCAGAGCGAAAAAATGAATATGATTTTTTGATGAAAAATTTTTGATTCTTTACTTTTTCTTTCGAGCCAAGAAAATACTCCACTAACTTTTCTTGGCGCCAAGAAAAGTTACAAAAGAAGCGCCGACCCGTGCTTGCGCTGTCAGAATTTCTAATCTCATTCGCTAAAATTTATAACTCAGCCCGACCAAATGCGTCGGGCCTCAAACAGAATAAATTTCTTAACGCTCATTCGATTGAAATTCTGAAACGCGCGGCGCAATGGGCGGTATAAAATGCAGAGGCGATTTTTTCTAACAATTTCAGCCTTGCGACGGCGACGATAAAAATTGAAGTTTACGAACGTTAAGAATTTACTCATTTGTGTCCTCTAATTGAAGTTTAGTAAATTTAGTGAGTAAACTGAAAATTTTTCGTCGTAGGAGCTCGGCTGAGAGTTCTTTTTGTTACTTTTTCTTGCGGAAAGAAAAAGTAAGGCTAAGTTTTTTTGGGAAAAGAAAAATGGCGCAGAGTTTTTATATGGTAGTGAAAAAAAATAAATAAAAAAACAGACTCAAAAAAAGTCTGTTTTTAATTTTAAAGTATTTTTTTATTTTATTTCTTTTGTAATATCTTCAATCTTTAAAATCCTGCTTTCTTTCTCGTTTCTCTTTTTTATTTCTACCCCGCCATTTTCCAAAGATTTTTTGCTGATAACGATGCGAAGTGGAATGCCGATCAGATCAGAATCGGCGAATTTTTCTCCGGCGGAAAGTTCTCGGTCGTCATAAAGAACTTCAACACCACTTTCAATTAGATCATTATAAATATTTTCAGTTTCTTCGTTTTTGCCAAGACTTATTAAATGTACTTTGAAAGGCGCCACAGATTCTGGCCAGATAATTCCTTTTTCGTCGGCAAAATGATCGGCTATCACACCCATGAGGCGAGTTATTCCAATCCCGTATGAGCCAAGATAGATTGATGTTTTTTCACCTTTCTCATTAGTGGTAAAAAAATTCATGTCGTCACATTTTGATGTTCCAAAATTAAATATATTTCCCACTTCAGCTGATTTTACTTTAGTCAGTTCATTTCTTGAAACCCCCAACTCCTTTAAGACAGAGTCATCCAAAACTTCTTCATTGATAGCGATATTTTTTTCTTTATTTATATAGATAAAATCTTCCCCAGCTTTAGTTACTGTTTGAAATTCATGGCTATATTTGGTAAAAGCTCCACCAGCTGCAAAAGTAATATAGGTTATATCACCTAAGCCTACTCGCTTAAATACATTCATATAGCTAGCCTTAACGCTATTGTAAAATTTCAAATGTCTTTTTTCATCCGTGTCGTAGCTGTATAAATCTTTCATTACAAACTCTCTCCCTCTCATTATTCCGCTCTTGGCCCTAAGTTCATTTCTGAGTTTTGTTTGGAATTGATAGACATAAACTGGGAAATCTTTGTAACTAGATAAAAATCTTTTCATCATTTCTGTGATGGGTTCTTCATGTGACCAACCAAATCCAACCTCTGTTTCATTTTTTAATTTTGATTTAAACCAAACATCCACCACCTTATCATCCCATCGGCCAGTTGATTGCCAAACTTCTTTGGGCTGTAGAGAGGACATTATAATTTCCTGTCCATGGATAGCGTTCATTTCTTCTCGAACTATTTTTTTTATCTTTTCTATAACTCGAAGGCCTAGTGGAAGATAGGCATATACTCCAGCCATTTCTTTGTTTATAAACCCCGCGCGAATCAAAAGTTGAGCATTGAGACTCACTTCATCCTTCGGAGCATTTTTTTGAGTCTTGGTAAAAAGTTGTGATTGTTTCATTTACCCTGTTAAATAAGATTTGTATTTTACTCTAAAATACAGCCTATTTTAATTATGTTATTTAAGTTTTTACCCAGTCTTTATTTGAATATATTCAAATCTAATTTTAATTTTCTTAAATTAAAATTATTTAACAGGGTGAATTTATATTAATGATTATCTTAAGAATATGGTTTATTTCGATGTTTGTCAAAGCAGAAATTTGGAGCAGAGGCGGTGCGTTGACCGCCTCTATGTTTGCTGATTTCTTTTCCGAAAATTTCAGGAGAACATGTATTCCTTCTCTCTGGAAAAGTTCTCCTTAAAAGTTCCAGAGTTTTTGTTTTTCAGCCAAAATCTTCGGCTGAAAATTTTGTTGAAAAAAGCGACCTTGATTTTTGACTTATGTTTTTTCTTCATTTTTTTGAAATAAAAAACATTAGCTCGGTTAGTGTTTTTTGTTGGTGAGATATTTTCAGCCAATGCTATAACATCATCACCATTAATCGCGACCAAAAACTCTCCATAAAAGAGGCTAGAAGCATCTTTTATGACGCCGATTGTTTTTAGGCGATTACTAGCCTCTATCGCTGTTTCATTATCCACTGTCATGATCTGAAATTCAAACATCATAGAACTTCCTCCTCTTGTAAAAAATTAAAGAACTTTATTTTCATATTTCCACCATTGGAAATACAAAAAAACAGCCTACTTAAGGCTGTCTGGTAAAGTTCAATTTTTGTGTAATTTTAAACGCTAACAAACAACCTCAAGAATGATTTTGGGTTGATCGGTTGCGGTAGTGAATTTGTTAGAATCTTTTTCATGGATAAAATATAGCACAGGGTTATTTTTTGTCAAATCGGAATTGACAAAAAGAGCAATTTAAAGTAGTATATAAATATGAAAAAAGAAGTTTATAAAAATTCAATTTTCTGGTGTGCTTTCAAGATCTAATCTTTGAGAGCTTCTTAGTGTTTTTGGAAAAATATAACAAATCATTTAGTAAGAGTTCTCAAAGTAGGGGACTTTTTTTGTTTTTAGAATAATATTATGACAAATTATATAATAAATGAATTGACACAAAAAAATATCTGGTGGGCAAGGACATTTCCAAGAGCAGGTTGGCGTTTTTAAATTTTGAAAAATTTGAACAAAACGAAAAGAACCTGCTCACAAAGCAGGTCTTATTAATTAAAAAATAATTCTAAAATTATGCAAACTATAAAAACATATCTCAATATCAGTTATTATCTCAAAAAATATCTTGGTAAACTTCCGTTTCCGCCAATTCATCCGGCGACAGGAGAAAGCTTGAAACCAGAAGATCTGGAACCGCTTTTTGCCAAAGAATTGGTGCGACAAGAATTTTCTTTGGAAAAAGAAATCGCCATTCCTGAGGAAGTGCAAGAAATATATTCACTATACCGCCCAACCCCATTTCTTCGCGCCAGAAGATTGGAAAAATTTCTGGGTACGCCGGCGCATATCTATTATAAATATGAAGGGGCTAGTCCTGCCGGCAGTCACAAGCTGAACACGGCGCTTCCTCAAGCTTTCTATAATAAAAAAGAAGGCGTGAAAATGCTCACCACTGAAACTGGCGCGGGACAGTGGGGATCGGCTCTCTCGATGGCTTGCAATTTTTTTAATTTGGCGTGCAAAGTTTTTATGGTGAAAATTTCCTTTGAGCAAAAACCATATCGAAAAGTTATTATGCAAACGTTCGGCGCAGATGTTACGCCTAGTCCATCAGACACAACTGAAATTGGAAAAAAAATGCTAGAGCAATATCCAAATACTTCAGGCAGTCTGGGGATGGCAGTTTCCGAAGCGATTGAAGTGGCGATGAAAAACAAGGAGGCAAAATATGCTTTGGGTAGCGTGTTAAATCATGTGCTTTTGCATCAAACTATTATTGGGCAAGAAGCGATTAGTCAATTGGAAAAAGCGGGGGAATATCCCGATGTAGTCATTGGTTGTTGCGGAGGAGGAAGCAATTTTGCGGGAATAGCTTTTCCATTTTTAGCGCAAAAACTGGCTGGGAAAAAATCAAAAACTAGATTCATCGGAGTGGAGCCAAAGAGTTGCGCCTCGATGGGCGAGGGGCAATATCGTTATGATCATGGCGACACCGCCAAACTCACTCCGCTTTTTATGATGGAAACCTTAGGTTGCGATTTTGTTCCGCCTTCTGAACATTCTGGAGGGCTTCGCTATCACGGCATCGCGCCACTCATTGCTTTTTTGCATCACGAGGGACTCATTGAAGCGAGAAATTATGCGCAAAAAGAAATTTTTGCCTCAGCGATTGATTTTGCTAAGGCGGAGGGAATTATCCCCGCGCCCGAATCAGCTCACGCCATCAAGGCCACAATCGACGAAGCGCTTAGATGCAAAAAAGAAAACAAAAAAGAAACCATAGTCTTTTGTCTTTCGGGGCACGGAATGCTCGATCTCAAAGGGTATGAGGATTATTTGAGTGGGAAGATAAAATAAAAGTATCTTCCAAAAAAGCAAAAAGAGTTCCGAATAATCGGGACTCTTTTGTGTTATCCACAGTCATATCGATAATCTCTTGACAATAATTTTGTGTCTGCTATACTTTATCTAAGTAAAGTAGTTTGGTATAATAAAGTAGTATAAAACAATGAAAAAGTTAAACAATGAGAAAACTGAATATTTAATGAAAGCTATTTTGGCGTTGGAAAACAAACAAGAAGCTAAGATGTTTCTGCGTGACCTTTTAACGGAAAAGGAAATTTTGGAATTGGGCAATCGCTGGAAAGCGGTGCAAATGTTGGACGCGAAAAAAACTTATTCTGAAATCGAAAAAGAAACTGGCCTTAGTTCAACCACCGTGGCACGAATTTCCAAATGGTTTCAAGAAGGCACAGGCGGATATAGCTTAATGTTAAACAGAATTTCCAAAAATCATCACAAAACCTCTTCTAGTTCTAGAAAGCGGTTGATTTAGATTTTTTAGTTATTTATCTTTGCAAACCTCTTTCTGGGATAGGAAGAGGTTTTTTTTAAAGTTCTTTTTACAAATATATAATAACCAAAAGGAGGATCACCATGCAAATCATCAGTCTGAGTAATAAAAAAGCAATAAGGCAAGAAGTATTGATCAGATGTGCAGAGCTTTATTGTGCAATTTGGAAAGAAGAACCGTGGAATGAAGATTTTTGGACGGTTCCAGGAGTACTCGAGGATATGCACCTCGAATTTGCAAAGCCCAAAGCCGAAGCACTTATTGTTTTAAATGACAATAAAGATGTTATCGGATTCACTTGGGGTTATTCCGTCTCTAGGGAAGAATTGCAAGAAATTTCTGGTGGAAATTTCTTTAGTAATTTTTTCGGAAAGGCGGATTCCATTTTCTATGTTGATGAGCTCGGTGTTAGTTCAATTTTTCGAGTAAAAGGCATCGGGAAAATAATTTCTCAGATGCTTATCGAAAATGTTATGGGGCGGTGTATTGAAAAAATCGTCCTGAGAACCGATGTAAAGGCTGTTGTGGCCAGAATTCTTTATGAGAAACTTGGTTTTAAGGAGCTTAATATTTTCGATCAGACACATCCAGAGAGAACATATTGGCTACTGGATCTTAAGAAGGATTATAATATCCATCAATATTGAAAAGCTTGCTCCTCTTTTTATCCCCCATAGAGCTAGATGGCAAACTCGCTATCTAGCTCTAAAAATGTTAAAATAAGATAGGTTAATAATAAACAAAATTATGACTGACATAGAAAAGCTTTTATTAGAGCTATTAAATATTCCATCGGTTTCCGGCCAAGAAAAAGCTGTCGGTCAGTTTTTGGTTTCCGAATTAAAAGATTTCAAGGTGACAAAACAGTTTGTGACTAAAGATAGATTTAATGTTATCGCTAAAAAGGGGAAATCAGATGTTTATATTTTAGTGCATATGGACACAGTTCCTGGCGTTGTGCCAATTAAAATGACCAAAGATAAAATTTTTGGACGGGGAGCAATCGATAATAAAGGAAATATTGCTGGGGCAATTATGGCGGGTAAAAAATTAGAAAATATCAATTTAATTTTTACAGTCGGCGAGGAGGTAGATTTTGCTGGAGCAAAAGAAATTATTAACAATAAAAAATCATTAATTAGTGAAAGAGGAAGGTTTATAATTATGGAACCAACAGAAATGAAAGTGATGCGAGGTCAAAGAGGCTTGATTACTGCTGAAATTATCACAAGAGGAACTCAGATGCACTCCTCACTTAAATTTAGAAAAGAAGAAAGCGCGGTTTTTAATTTGGTTAATGCTTTAAATATATTTTATCAAAAAAAATGGACAGCGTTTAATGCGCTCATCATTGAAGGTGGAGAAGCGAGCAATATTATTGCTCCATACGCCAAAGCAAAGATAAACACTAGGCCAAAAGATATTCAAGAATACAAAAAAATCGTTGCTTTTTTGAAAAACTTTAAAAAGAAAAATGTGGAAATTAAAATAAATGAAGTTATCGAGCCTTATTTTAGTCCGTTAGTTAAGGAAGGTGGAATGGTTCCTTTTCTTTCTGAAATGGCTTTTTTCAAAAACAGCGTGCTTTTTGGAGTGGGCGACATTGCTGTTGCACATAGTGCTAATGAATATGTTTTGCGAAAAGATCTTAATGAATTAGAAAATAATCTACTTAAGTTAATTTTAAAAATTAAAAAAATAAATAATGATCAATAAGAAAGGTCTAACTTTAAATAAAGTTAGACCTGATAACTTGTGATGCTACTTAGGTAAATAAAATAATTTACATTCGTTACCCTTAAGTAAGCACTTTTCTTTCATCTCTTCATCGCACGGCTGACAAGTAACTGTAAATGGTACTTTCTCGTCCCATTGGTTGGCTGGGATTTCGATGAAGTTTTCTTTTTTTAAAAGATGAATCATTTTGCTGACGCTATGGGTGATTACAAAAGCTTTCTTGTTCTTGGGTAGTTTGTTTGTTATAAGATCATGAAATATTTCCGAAGAATATTTTTCCCCTCTGAATTTTTCAGCTACCCATATTGACCCAGCTTCTAACCAGAAACAATCATCCGTTGGCCAGAGAGCGCCGAAAGAAATTATTTCTCCTGCGCTAAGCTTGATTGTTGCAGTACCATCAGAATAATTTTTTTCAAGATTTTTTGGCGTGTTTCGATACCCCATAATTGCTTTTTCTTTCTGTAATGATTCTGAAAGTTTTTCCCATTGATTCATTTTCTTTCTCCTTTTTTAAAGAACTTTTTGACGGTCTCGCGCTTTCACTATGAAAGCAGGCGCAAAAAAACAGCCCTTGAGGCCGTCTGATAAAGTTTAATAATTTTTCTAAAGTTTTTAAACGCTAACAAACAACCTCAATAAATAGTGGTTGCTTCGTCGTCGTTGAATTGGATTGATTTGTATGATTTTCATATCGTTGAGTAGAATATAAATCAATAATTGTTTTTTGTCAAGGGCTAGTGAAAAATTTGAAATTATTCTTGCATTATGCTAGATTTAGTAGGAAATAGGGTTATAATTTTATGAACAAAATTTTTCCAAAAAAATTGAAAAAAGGGGACACTGTGCAGATTGTGGCGCCAGCTTCTTCACTGGGGATTATTTCG
The DNA here is from genome assembly GCA_041662285.1 of Parcubacteria group bacterium. GTDB lineage: Bacteria > Patescibacteriota > Minisyncoccia > Moranbacterales > UBA2206 > UBA2206. Next base: position 20,883 of record JBAZSS010000001.1, on the reverse strand, counting down.
CAGGAAAACCGAGAAATTGCTAATCAGCGATTTCAAAAAATGGGGCTAAAATTGATTTTTGGAAAGCATGTGAAGGAAATTGATGATTTCAATTCTTCTAGCATCGAATCGAGAATTGAAGATTTGCATGAAGCTTTTCGCAATCCGAAAGTTAAAGCCGTTCTTTGCGTGATTGGTGGATTTAGTAGTAATCAGCTTTTGGATATATTGATTGGAATTTGATCAAAAATAATCCTAAAATTTTTTGCGGATATTCGGATATCACGGCGCTTGGCAATGCTATCTTTGCCAAAACCGGTCTGGTGAATTATTCTGGTCCGGCCTATGCTACCTTTAGTGACAAAAAAAGTTTTGATTATACTTTGGAATATTTTGAGAAATGTTTATTTTCAAAAAAGTCTTTTGAAATTCTGCCATCTTTGAAATGGAGTGATGACAAATATTTTCTTGATCAAAAAAATAGAACTTTTTTCAAAAATGCAGGTCCAATGATTATTAACGAAGGCAAGGCCGAGGGCACACTATTGGGCGGTAATCTTTGCACGCTTAATTTGCTTCAGGGGACACAGTTTTTTCCTGATATTTCAAACTCAATTTTGTTTATCGAAGATGACTATGAATCTAACGCTGTCACTTTTGATCGAAATCTGCAATCACTTTTGCACTTGCCAAGCTTTGGCAAAGTGCGAGGAATTGTTTTTGGGCGTTTTCAAAGGGCGAGTGAAATTACCAATGAGAAACTGTTGAAAATTATCAAAACGAAAAAAGAACTGAAAAACATTCCAATTATAATCAATGTTGACTTTGGACACACGCAATCAATGATAACCTTCCCGATTGGCGGAACGGCAAAATTTTTGGCGAAAAATGGAAAGATAAAATTGGAAATCATTGAACATTAAAAATTTGATCTTAGTAGGCGTTTTTGATAGTATTTTAGGGTATCATTATTTTTTTGGCGGAGAGTCGCAACGCTCGGCTCTCTAAAACAAAGTGGTTTTTTAAAAAACAAGGAGATTGATCGTGAGTGAAAATAAAGAAAATAAAGCTGTGATAATACCAACGGAAAATTTCGATGGTATTTGTGATGAGGTCCTGGATGGTTTTTTGGCTAAACTTTATTATATGTCCGAAAAAGAAAGGGAAAAGGCGCAAGATATATTGAGAAAAATGAGCAAACCTTAATTCGCTTCTGTGGGCAGGTCGCGACGTATCGCGACTTGCCCTTTTTTATTTCCTCATCCTTTGATATAATAGGATGACTAAGATTTAAGTAAAATTATGACAAAATCATTATATATCCTAAAAATTGGCGGAAGTGTAGCAACACATAAGGATCGTCCGGGAGTTTCGGTGCGAAGTGAACTTTTGAAAAAAATTGCGCTTTCGATAAAAAAGGCAAAAGAAAAAAAAGATTTTGATTTAATCTTGATTCATGGGGCGGGAGCGGCAGGACATCAGTTGGCAAAAAAATATGATTTGAGAGTTGGCGTGAATGGAGACGAAAAAAAGTTTTATGGCTCATTGCTTTCTAGTGTTGTTGATCAAAAACTAAACAATGCTATATTTGAAACATTTGTCTTTGGTGGATTGAAAGTTTTGCCAGCACATACAGCCTCAACAATTATTCAAAAAAATAGCAAAATTAGTTATTGTAACTTGAGAATTATAAAAAAAATAATTTAAAATAATTGCATCCCGATTCTTTATGGCGAAATGGTTTTTGATGAAAAATTGGATATGTCAATTTGTTCCGGAGATGCTATTGCGCCATATTTGGCAAAAAAATTAGGAGCGGAAAAGATTTTTTTTGCTTCGGATATTGATGGAATTTTTGACCAAGATCCACATCTTCAAAAGGATGCAAAATTGATAGAAAAAATAAATCTAAATAAAATTAAAAATAATAATAAAATCAAGCTAACTGACTCGCATAATGTTGACGTGACGGGCGGACTTTCGGGAAAAATAAAAAATATTGATTTGAAACATAATATTTCTTTGAAATCGGTGGAAATTTTCAACGGCTTAAAATATGAAAATTACGAAAAAATTATTTTAGGAAAAAAATTTCCACATACTTTTATAAAAATAAAATAAAAAGACGGTCGTGAGACGACCGTCGATGAGTTAGGATACTGTTGTATCCCAATCCAGTTAAATTTGTTGGCTGGCATTTGCCAGATTGTGGATCTCATTTTTGAGATCATCCGACATTCCCATGGCGGAGACTTCCTGGCAACTACCATCTGCACGAGTAATATTGTAGAAATCATCTGTGCAGTCATTTGGAACTAATTTTGCACTAACTACTGGATTTTGGCTCATGTGTCGATCCTCCTTTTGGGTTATAATGAATGAAAGGTACTATTTATTATACTAAAGGCTAGCACAATAAATGCTTTATGGCAATATGGTTCGACGATTGACGGAAAATTTGAGAGTGGTAAGATATATATGTAAAAAACAAACTAAGAATTTAAAAATATGAGCGAAGAAAAAACATATAAAGCAGGCGAGGTGATGTCAATGCTTGAGCAAATAAACGGTGGCATTGAGGTTATCGGTGAACAGCATGGTGAAATAGTTAAAAATATTAAATCTATTAATGGTAGGCTTGATAGTATGCAAAACGATATAACTGAAATAAAGCATAAACTTTCGGAAAAAGTTGATCGAGAGGAATTTAATAAATTAGAAAACAGGGTGGTGAAAATGGAAAAACTAATACTAGCTAAATCGGTTTAAAAACAAATAAAAAATGGACAAAAAAAATAAAATATTTTTCATAGTAGCTTTTCTGTTGTTGTTTGGTTCGGTTGGCGTGACATATCTACGCATAGTAGTTTTCAAAAACTATATTGTGGAAGCGCAAACTGATTGCGACCCGGAAACGGAAAAATGTTTTGTTTGGGAGTGTGATCCTGCCTCAACGGTAGAAGGCGAAGCTTGTACGGGAGATGCGGAAAATGACATCTGGTACTATCAACTAGTTAGAAGAAAAGCTTATAACGTTCCGCTATGCAATCCAGATGAAGATGAAAACTTGTCTGCTGGTGAGGCAGGATGCGTCCCAATGGAATGCGACATAGATACAGAAGAAAGTTGTGAAATAGTTTTTTGTGATGAAAAAACCAAACTTGAACAAGAAGTGGAATGTAGTGATCCGGTGGAATATTTGCTAAATAATCCAGTCGAAGAAGAAGAGGGAGAAGTCGAAGGAGAAATTGAAGAAGCTGAAGGGGAAGAAGTTTCACCCGAAGATGAGGCGGATGCATCTGCTAGTGAAGATGAAAAAAACACAATAGATGGAGAAGAAACCGAGAACAAAGATGAGGAAACTAAGTCGCAAGAAGCTATAAACTAAAAAAATGGAACAGAAGCGAAAAAAATTAATGCAAATAGCTTGCTGTTGTCTCGAAAAAATATATTCGAGAAATTTTTGTTGTTAGCTAAATAACTTTCAAATATAAACTAAGCAAAAATTCTCGAGCATGATCGAGATTTTTTTATTTAGGACTTACGCATTTGCTTGCGTCAAGATATGCTCGTCGCGAAAATAATTATAAAGCACAACAACCCGCCAGTAATTAAGAATCACTTAAATAAAATATTTTCCTAGCGACTGCGTTAATATCTTTTCCTCAATCAAACTCGTAATTCTGTAATTATTAAAATAAATTCTATGATTTACAAAAATATTTTAGAGCAAATTGGAAATACGCCGATGGTAAGAATTAATAATTTCAATTTAAAAAAAGGCGTGGAAATTTTTGCCAAATTAGAAGGTGCTAACCCCGGAGGGAGTATCAAAGATCGGATCGCTCTGAAAATGATTCGTGAAGCCGAGAGGAGCGGACAACTAACAAAAAATAAAACTATTATCGAGCCGACCTCTGGCAACACCGGCATCGGCTTGGCTATGATCGGCACAGTTTTGGGATACGCCGTAGAAATTGTGATGAGCTCAGCGGTTTCCATCGAAAGGCGAAAAATGATTGAGGCCTATGGTGCCAAAGTAATTTTGACTGATGGAAATTTAGGAACAGATGGCGCAATTTTGGTAGCGCGAGAACTGGTCAAAAAAAATCCAAAAAAATATTTTATGCCGGATCAATTTTCCAATAGGAACAATAAGCTGGCGCATTATGAGGCGACTGCCAAGGAGATTTGGCGGGATATGGAGGGCAAGATAGATTATTTTGTTTCTTCCATTGGAACTTCCGGAACGATTATGGGCGTGAGTGAATATTTGAAAAAGCTAAATCCAAGAATAAAAATCGTTTGTGCTTATCCGGAAAAAAATCACTACATCCAAGGACTGAAAAATATGGAAGAGGCGATTGTGCCAAAACTGTATGACAAAAACAAAATTGATGAATTTGTGACGATAGAAAGTGAAAAGGCTTTCGAAATGACAAGGCAATTGGCAAGACGCGAAGGACTTTTCGTGGGAATGTCCAGCGGAGCTACGATGCTTGCGGCTTTTGAAATTGCCCAAAAAATAGACAAAGGCCGAATCGCAATTATCTTCCCCGATCGAGGCGAAAAATATCTCAGCACGGGATTATTTTAAATTAAGACAAGAAACATTGGCTGGGGATTATGAGGGGTAAGTGTTGTTGAAATTCTTAATGTTTTTTGGTATTTTTATTAAATCATTTATACCAGACAGATTATGCAGGGAATTTCTCAGAATATTTCCAATAGATTGGTAATTATTTGTCTTGTTGTCAACAATTAATAATTCTCCCTGTGGATTTACGAATAAATATTTTCCTGGGCGATCAACATTGGAATATTTCTGAACATTTTTTAGATTATTTGATTCTGCTTTAATGGCGCATTTTTCAAAAATTTTTTCGAATTTCGTATTTGAAATGCGCAAAGTACTATAATTTATCTTGCCATATTCACTTGGAGAAATCTGATATATCTTCCATGTATCGGGGATTGCTTTGTTAAGAGATAGATAATTAGGAATATTGCAAACAATATTCTGGTTTAATTTAGTCACGACCGTACCTATCTTTATTTTTAATCGAGGAATATTTTTTTGGATAAATCTAATAATATCGATAGTCGTCTCAAAATGTTTCAAAGGACTATGGGTGATATTTTTTCTAAGAGTATTACCAATAACTGGGTCGGTGCTATCTATAGGCAGTGAAATCCAATCGAGTGAGGAGGCGCATTTTTTTAGAAAGGTAGGATTTTTATGAAAGGCACTTCCATTGGTGGATAGGACGCAAAGAAGACCAAGCTTTTTTGCATAGGCAAGAATTTTTGGTAGATCGGAGATAAGTGATGGTTCGCCTCCGGTAAAAACAACACCCCTAGCCCCTAATTTTTTTAGGCGTTTTATAACAAGGAAAATATCCTTAGTTTTCATTGGGGGTATTTCATGCTTAGGTCCAAAGCAAAAAGGACAACACATATCACATTGTCCGAGTAACATAAAATCAATAAATGGAGGGATACATACTATATTATTTCTTTTCATACCAGTCAGATATAATTAAGGATGATTTATTTTTAAAATTATCTAGGGCATCTGATATCCCGGAAAATAAGGGATGAGGAAGCTTATCAAGATCGAACCATTTCCATTGCTCACATTTTTCACTCTCATTGATAATTATTTTTCCTTTTAGATAAGAACCTGCTAGTATAACTGTAATATGATGAGTGAAATAGGGTGGAATAACATTCTCTCGGACAGCAAGTATTTTTTTAGAAATTTTTATGATAGCATCTTTTCCAAGTTCTTCACAAAGTTCCCTTTTGGCGGCGCTGTGGATACTTTCATTGAGCATAATATGACCTCCGGGGAAACCCCAGCTTCCAAAGCCAGCCTTGGAAAGTCTTTTGCCTAGTAGAATTTGGCCATGTTTGTTGAAAATGGCAACATCTACGGCAGATTTAATGCCATTCCCGTGTTCAAAATCAGATGGAGTTTTTCGAGTATTTTTTTTGGGCATAATTTCAAGCTATTTGCTAAATTTTTCTATATCGGCGTTGATTAATCTTCGAACATATTCAGACTTAGTTAATTTATTTTTTTCCGCCATCAAATCTAGATGTTGTTCTAATTCACTATCAATCATTAGATTGAAGCGAATTTTCAAGAGCCTTTTTTCCGCTCGCTTTAGAAATGATATAAGACATTTTTCTAATTCATTTTTATGTTTGGAGCGATAAGTAGCAACAGACAGCAATCGATCGGGATCACCGATAAGAAGCCCATGAGGCCTGGCTGGTTCTCGATAGAGAGCGAGGACACTTTTGTGGTTTTGAAGAGCTAATGTCATTGCGTGCCCAAGACCAATACTGGGATAGGTAGCCTCAATAATCATAGCGTCTGATTTTTCAATGTCGCTTTTTATTTGCTGATAATCTTGCCGATGTTGTGTGGGGGATTGCTCATTGACATCGGAGTGAATGCGCTTTAAAACGTGATCATAAATCACCTCATGTTTAAGGGAACGAATTATCTGTATTATAGCCTTGTAATCAGCATCAATCTTTTCTTTTCCCAAAAGAGATGCATTAAAATATATAATCATAACTTCTTTATTTTGCAAGCTAATCCTATCAAAATTAAAGCTACTTGACAATAAACGGACTGATTGATAAAATGTATATGTAAATACATAACTCAAATCCGAGGATACCATAAAATTTTTAAGTAGTCAAGTGATATGTGTCAGTTTGAAACACCTCTACTTGTAATCTATTCTTATATCTCAGTAATAATACTGAGTCTTATTACGGCCTTTAGCATTTTGTATAAAAATAAAAAGCATTCTCTTAATTGGAATGCTTTTTATTTTATCTTTATCATAGCTTTATGGACAGCAGGTGCTTTAGCGCAATGGCTGGTTCATGATATACAGATTATTTTTTTATTTTTTCGCCTATCATATTTACTAGTTTTTTTCTTTTTGTTTTTCCTCTATTTTTCTTTTGATTTTGTGGATGAGAAATTAAGTCAAAAAAGAAAGATAATTTTTGCCTTACCGTTTCTCGTTACGGTTTTTTCAGTTATTGGAGGATATGGAATTGGAAGCGTTGAGCCAAAATATTGTGATTATACGCTGGGTTGGTTGGCTTATTACAATCTTTTTGTTGGCTTGGCGTATTCCGTTGGGGCGATTATTGTGTTAATGAAGAAATATAAACAACCCCTAGTTTCTTATAAAATAAAATTGCAGATAGGAATTTTAATTTTGGCTATCTCATTTTTCATTTTATGGAATATGGCGTATGAAGTGATTTATGTTTTTAGTTTAATTAAAAAAACAGAAATAGAAATTTCACCTTATTGCATACTGGGTAATTTGTTTTTTATCATTCTTATGATTTTCAATATCATAGAATATGATCTTTTTGATTTTGACATTACTCCAGGAAAATGGTTTGCTTTTTCCATATTCTCAATTATTTTTCTGGGAATGTTTTTTCTTTCTTTGACTCCAACTTTCTATCTAACATTACTGATAGTTTATATCGCAGTTATTTGGGTATTTTGGGGGAAATAGGCCAGCGTTTTTTTTGAAAATTTAAGAATACTTTTTTTATCTAAAAATAGCTTAAATTAGGATGAAAAACTATACTTAGACGAAGATTGGCTTCGTTTTTTGCTTTATTAAAGGCAAATCACGTTTTTACATTGGACAAAATAGCGATTTAGGTGTATAATGTTAGGTTATGAAAATAAATACGGGTGACAATAAAAAAGCTTTCTTTTTCTACCTAGTTTTGGTAGATTTTATTATCGCAATGCAAATTGCGGCGGTTTCTTTTTTGCAAGTAAAATCAAGCGATTTCTTTTTCTCTTTTGTCATTTCCTTTTTAGTTTTCTTGGCTTTCTCTGAAATTTTTGAAAGTAGCAGGAAGATAAAAAGTATCATGCGTCCAGGAATGATCTTTATGATCTTAGGAAGTTTGATTAATTTTTTTCTAAGCGACGCAAGTTTTTTTGCTCTAGGAAGAGCTATATCTGGTTTGGGTGCCGGTATGGTAATGGCAAGTCAAATTGGAATGATTTGGCATGATAATTCGGAAAGAATGAAAAACTTTTCTTTGTTTTTTCTGTTTTCTTTTATCTCTGGTTTGATTTTTAGCCCCGCGCTAGTTAGCTTTCTATCTGGTCCCGCCCTTGGTGAAATGAAAGTGGTTTTTGTTTTAGGAGTGGTAATTCCGATTTCAGTTGTGTTAGAATTCAGCCAGACAGCAGGAGAATTTTTTGAGCGAGTAGGTAGATTTTTACTCAAAGAAAAAAAACGACTAGGGATCTGGGGAGTTGGCCACACGATTAATTGGACAATTGACTTCTTTTTTAATTTTGTTTTATATCCTTTTGTAATATGGAAACTTGGAGTTTTTAGTGGGGGAATAGTAATGATTTTTCTATCATTTCTAATTTGCTACGCGATAATTATCTTTTATGATTGGGCGAAGAAAGATTGGTTGGGAATCGAAACAATTAAGGAGGTTAAGGAATATAACGGAAAATCAATAATCGGAAAATTTACTTCTTGGATAATGAAAAAAAGTGATCCAGTTCTACTTGTTTTTCTTTCGGTTAAGTTTGATCCATTTATCACTACAACTTATATGCGACATGGAGCGCATCAGTATTCTGGTATGTCAAAAAGAGATTGGAAAATTTTTATATCTAGTCTTGTAATTGGAAATGCGTATTGGACAATAGTAGCTTTTGCTGGAGTAGCAATCATTGAGTTTATCGGAAAACATCTGTTTTAATGATTGGGTTGTAAAAAAATAATAAATTAGTTATAATTAACAGTATTATGAATATACTCTTTATTTCGAATGATTTGGGGCAAATAGCTATTGCTCAAAGACTAATTGAAGAAGGACATGCCGTGAAGCTTTATGATACGGATTCTTCTTGGCTTGGAAAGATAAAAAGGCCGGGAATTGTGTTTGTTAAGGATTGGGAAAAAGAATTGAATTGGGTCGGGAAAAATGGCCTGATTGTTTTTGATTATTCAGGGATGGGTAAAATTCAGGATAGATTAAGAAAAGAAGGCTACAGTGTTTTTGGTGGATGTGAAATAGGAGAAAAGCTTGAAGATAATCGACAATATGGTCAGAAAATTTTTTCGACAGTTGGAATGAGGATAAAAGAAACAGTTGATTTTTATGATATAGATGAGATAATAAAGTTTATCAAAAAACATCCCTCAAAATGGGTAATCAAACAGAACGGGCACGCTAGTAAGGGTCTGAATTATGTTGGTCAGATGGAAAGTGGAGAAGATGCAATTTGTGTTTTAGAAAATTATAAAAAAGTTCTTAATGGGAAAAATTTTCATTTTGATATTCAGGAAAAAATTGAAGGAGTGGAAATTGCTGCTGGTAGATTTTTCAACGGTAATGATTGGGTCAGTCCAGTTTGCATTAACATTGAGCATAAAAATCTTTTTAATGATGATCTTGGTCCGAAAACCCATGAAATGGGTAATTTGATGTGGTATGAAGAAGATGAAAATAATAAGCTTTTTCGAGAGACACTTGGAAGAATGAAGCCTTATCTGCAAGAGATAAATTTCAAAGGATATTTTGATATAAATTGTATAGTGAATAAGGAGGGTGTCTGGCCACTTGAAGCGACAGCGCGTTTGGGTCAGCCAATGGCACAAGTTCAAAGCTCCGCACACATTTCTCCTTGGGGGGAATTTATGAAAGCAATAGCCGATGGAAAGCCATATAAATTGAAATATAAAAAAGGATATGCCGCTATAGCTTTCTTAGGCACCCCACCCTATCCCTATGCCAACAGATCAAATCTAAATTCGCCGAAAGGTTTGGAAATATTTTTCAAAGAAAAATTGTCTAAAGAAGAAATGAGCAGGATTTTTTTGGAAGAGGTGAGTGTTTTTGAAAAAAAAGATACAATGAAATATAGAATTTGTGGCGGAGCTGGGTATATTGCACATGTGGCCGGAACAGGAAAAACAGTCGAAGAAGCCAGAAAAAAAATGTATAATCTTATAGATAAGCTTATAATTCCAAAATCTTTTTATCGAACCGACATTGGATTGAAGTTTGTCGAAAGAGATCAGAAAAAACTTGAAGAATGGGAGTTGATATAGGGCTATAAATAAAAAATAAAGAGAATTTTTTGGGCGGGGATTTACCGGAGGTTTTTAGGATAAAGTTAAAAATAGAAATTATGGAATTGTGAAAAAGGTACTTGACCCCTTTTTTCTCTTGGGAAGATATATTATGTATTATATATTGCATCAACACTACGAATCTGTTCTTAGATTAACAAAGCTGATTAGTCCTAAAAAGCTGGATAATTTTTATGGTATTTTTAATGATAATAAATTTTTGAAGTTAAAGCCTCAAGAAAGATTGAAATTCCTACAAAAATCAATGCCTATTCCTGATAAAAAATATTTCACATTAAAGAATTTCAATAGAATTGCACAGCAAACTGTAGAAGAAATGATTCAATATAATATAGATCATATCGACCTGAGAATCAGTTTGCATTTTGAAAGATGGAATGAGGTGAAGGATATTGGTCAGGCTAAACAAATATATAATAAAGCTTTAGCTAATTGTAATAATAAAACAATTTCTTTTATAGCGGCTATAGATTTAACAAAATCAGAGATAGAGATAGAAAAAAACATAAGAGTATTATTTAATAAAGAAACTCTCGATTCAATTGTTGGTATTGATATAACTATGCATGAAGAAGGGGTTTGTAAATTTAATAAATATTACAATACATTTATTAGGTTAAGAGAAGACCACAATAAAAAAATTAATATGCACTTAGGCGAATTTACTTCCGATGAAGTTAATTGTGAAATTCTTGAAAAAATAAAACCAGACAGAATAGGGCACGGAATAACTTTGTTAAAGTCTTCTAAATTGTGTAAGATTATTAAGGATAATGGCATATGCTTGGATATGTGTCCCATAAGTAATAAAATACTAGGTGTTGTTGATTGGGGTAAATATAATCCTATTCGAGAAGCTATTGCTCTTGGTATAGCAGTGACTATAAATATGGATGATCCTATAATGTTCAATACGAATATTAACAAAGAACTTAAAATCGCTAATTTAAATCACCATCAGCTGAAATTAGTAGTGGGGAACAGCAAGAAATATTGTGGTAAATCTAATTGACATTTATAGATTAATATGATACACAGAGGGTAGATATCGTAAGGATATTTTGTGTAAAAAACCAAATAAGTAGCACTTTAAAAACAATACAAGTGGGGGTGTGTTATGAAGGAAAGGATAAGGGCGATAATCAAGAGGGAGAATGAAGTTCTATTGATTCACAGAATAAAAAAAGAAAGGGAATACTGGGTGTTTCCTGGAGGCGGAATCGAAAAAAATGACGAAAATAAGAAAACTGCTTTAATCAGGGAATGCAGCGAAGAGCTGGGCGTGAAAGTTCGCGTGGGTGCTCTATTCGCATCTAGTATTCTAGGAGAATCAGGTAATGAGCAGTGCGAATATTTTTATTCTTGTGAGATTATTGGCGGTGAATTAGGAACTGGATCAGGTCCTGAATTTCAGGAAGGAACTAACTATGAGGGTATGTACGCCCTAGAATGGATATCGCTAGATGATTTTCCACTAAAAAACATACAACCCGCGGAAATAAAAGAGAAACTTCTGAAGGAGGCATGAGATGATAATTTCTATTAGTGGTGTTGACGGAGTTGGTAAAAGCCAGCAAATAAATTTGTTAAGACTTTATAACGGTGGAAACCTGACTTTTGCTAAGCCACTAATTGAATATTCTCCAAGATCGCCGAAACTAAAAGGTCATGATATGTTCAACTGGTGGTTTAAAGAAATCGGAATAAAGGAGTTTATTGATATTATCATCGAGTCATTGAATTTAAGATACTCGGAAACCAAAAATTCTGTGAACATTTTTGATCGCGGCACATTAATGTTTAAGGCAGTATGTGCTGCGACTGTATCAGTAAGAACAGGAAGGGATCTTAATGATATAATACGATCGATTGGAATCTTGTTTTCTCAAAAACTTAACTACAAACCTAAGGAAGAGCATAATATTCTTTTGTTGCCGAATCTGCAATATCAGGAGTCGGTTTCGCCCTATCTCAATCTCTTAAGAGATAGCTCGGAAGTTTTTGCAAAAGAAGACGATGACTTTTATAATGCGTATCAAGATCTGCTCAAAAAAGCTGTTGCCATTTGCTTTGATGACAATGCAGTAGATAGGGTAAGTGTAGATAGCTCTATTTGCGAAACACAAAACAAGCTAAGGCATCTGATCGAAATAATTACGGGACAGTCTTTGTCAGAGATATGCCCAGGCCTTAAGCAGATTATAGGATTCGGAGGGTTGAGTGAATGTGGCAAGAGCAGTTTCGCCGATAGCCTTCGTCGAAATAGAGGATATTATCGCTTGAAGCTCGGTTATTTTGTAGAAATTTTGAAAAGACATGGCAGAAAAGATACTCCTGAAAATGTTGCGATGGAATTTTTACATTTTTGCAAAACACATTATTATGTAGATAAATTTACTCTTGAGAGTCTGCATGAACCACACACACCCGCCTATCTTAAGTTGTTGTTCGGAGCAAAATTTCAAATTGTTTATCTGAATGTTCCTTTTGATACAAGATCTAAGCGCGCTTCTATCGAGCAAAAAATTTCATTGCTTGAGGCTGAAAAAGAAACGAGACTTAAGGATTTAGTGAAAAAGGAAAGAGGCGCAGAAATTGTTGGCCAAATTGCAGATATCAGCTTTGACAATTCAGAATGGGAACATCTTGAAAACATGTTGAGGCTTGAAAAGTTAATTGGGCTTTAAAATACTGATTCTAAGAGGGAGGGGATTGTCGTTATAATCCCCTCCTATTTTTATAAAAATAATTAATTATATATTTATGATACAGAGAGTTCGTGCCATTATAATGGATAATAATAAAATATTGGCAATTAAAAGAATAAAAAAAGATGAGGTTTATTATGTTTTCCCTGGGGGCGGAGTTGAAGAGGGGGAAGAATTAGAAGAGGCTTTAAAAAGGGAATGTAGGGAAGAATTAGGAGTTGAAATAAAAATAATAAAAAATTTCGCTTCTGAAAGATTTAATAGGGGTAATATGAAACAGATGGAATATTTTTATATATGTAAGATCATTTCTGGTGAGATTGGAACTGGAAATGGTCCAGAATATGATGTAAATTCTAATTATGAAGGAATACATGGTATAGAATGGATCAGCGATAAATTTCAAGATTATGACTTAAGACCGGAAAATATATCTTCTAAATTGTTTAACTATTTTAAAAATGATAAAAGATATAAGGATTAATAAAAATAGAAATAATATAAACGGTGTATTTTCTATTAAAGATAAGAAATTTTTTTATAAAATACTCTCCTTGAGTGATTATGAGAATGAGAGGAGTGGCTACGAGATTATTAAAGGCATGTATCCGGTGGCGAATTTGATATTTAAGGGCATTATTAATAACAATAAGAGCGGTCTTTTAATTTACGAATTCGAAGAAACTATTGGAAAAAATAGAGGCTTGTTAATTGATATTTTTTCAAATAGCAATAATTACAACACAGACTCTCATTTATTAAATAAAATCCTTTTTATTTATAAAAGAGCATTTATGAGTAGTTTCAAGATGACTAAGTCTAAAACGGCTGATATTTTCTTTAAAGACAGAATAAAAACTAGATTACATAAATATTATAATAAAAGATTTTTTAAAGAAGTGAGAAATATAAAGTTTAATTTTTTAAAGCATGAGATAGATAATGTTGATTTTGAAAAGATTATCGTGTCTCTAGGAGATTTTTTTGATAGCAAGGGAAAAGAATATTGCGTGATATCTCAATGTGATCCCAATGATTTAAATATCGGAACAAAGCCTATTGTGCTGGATTATCTAGCCGGAGGATATAATCCACTAATGGCAGAATTCGCAATTATTTTTTGGTATTGTATTGCTCAGGGGGGCTATTTTTCAGTTATTTATAACAAAAAAGAATATATTAATCATCCAAATATAATTAAAAATATAGACAAAGTTATTTTCCATAAAAACAAACTTATGCATAAAACCAATTACAAAAGAAAGAAATTTCTAATTAATTACATACAGGAAGTGATTGATCCATTGTTAAAAAAAACGCATAACAATTTTAATTGGTATGAAGACTTTAAAAATTATTTAGCTATGCGAATTATCTCTGTTTTTGATATTTCCAAAATGATAGAGAAGGATAAGCTCCTATCCCTAGCCTATCTAGACTTATTTTACAATCATATGAATATTTGTAAAACGACACAATTAGTAGAGGTTATAAAAAAATTATGAATAGTTTAGTGCAGAAAAAATATAAAGCCGTTGAGAATGATTTTTTTAATTTTTTAAATAAAAATTTAAAGAAGGACCTGCTGTTTTATGTTATGACGGGAAGCGTAGCCAGAGAGGACGTTATTTCTGGTTGGAGTGATATTGATATATTGATAATTATAAAAAAATATAACAAAAAATCTATTTCAATTATAAATAAGGCATTATCTAGAAATAATTCAAAAATTAAAATTGGATTAACATTTTTCTCCTATAATAGTTTTATTAACGAAGGGCTATACAAAGATCCTAAAACATTGTATTCATTTGATCTGATAGAACAGGGGATATGTAAGCCAAGAGTATCAGAGCAAAAAATTAAAAAAACAATTTTAAAAATAAATCAAAAGCAAAAATCATCATGGTATAATACGGCCAGCTTCGCTGGTATCCTACATGATTATAAACGCGCTTTATTACTAGGCGTTAACTATGATGAAAAAATAGTTTATAAGAGACTGGCCACTCTATTGAAGATAATCTTAAAACAAAAGGGAATGGTGGCTCATGGTTATGACGAAGTTTTTGAGTTATCCAAGAATAAATTAAAGGATTTTGATATGAATTTTACCCAGCCGATTTATATACTACAGAATCCAGACATTTCTCGTGGGCGTTATGACGAATATGTAAAATTCTTAAGATGGCTAGAGAAGTATCCAAAATTTTGAAATTGCAAATGAATATATGAATAAAAAAATAGTTATCTTTGATTTGCTTGGTGTAATAACAAAAGAATCAATGTTTGCTACAAATATAATTTATCCATTGGTAAAAAATAGAGTATCATATGATTTATTTAAGAAAAAATATTTATTATATGCCATTGGGAATATTGAAGCAGTTGATTTTTGGAAGTTTATTTGTCTAAAAAAGGAAATAAAAAAAATTGAAGAAAAAATTATCGCAAAAACGCTTTTGACTTCTGGGATTAGAGATATAATACACAATTTAACTTCTTTGAATTGTGAGTTATATTTAGCAACTGAAATACCCAAGAGATGGGGAGAACTTTTGCTAGATAAGGCTGGTATAAAAAATATGTTCAAAAAGAAATTTTACAGTAGCGATCTTTTGACCACAAAGCCTTTCTCTAAATTTTATGAATTAGTTTTTGAGAATATTAAAGGAAATGATATTTATCATGTCGATGACACATTAATAAATTTAATTGCCGCTCAAGAAATAAAAAAACATACTAAAATATTTTATAACTATAGTAATGATATAGCTAGTAGTAGAGAAATAGATTATAAGATTAATAACTTAAACGAAATAGAAAAAATATGCAAATTAAAAAAGTAAAAATTAGACTGCCATACATAACAGAGGAAGTTTTTATCGGTAAAAAAATACTGGATTTTTTAATTTCAAAAATTCAGAGTAGAAAATATGACAAACATATTTTAATAGTTGATATTAATGCTAAAAAAGATAGAAAAGAATATTTTAATAGATTAATAGAGAATTTAAGTGTAGTTGACGTCATAACATTAAAGCCCACGCCAAATTATAAAAGTTTCGATAAGTGTGAAAAAATTATCGACAAATTGATAAAAGCGAAAGTATCAAGAAATAGTTGTCTAATTTCGATTGGTGGAGGATATGTATCAGATATAACTGGCTATGTAGCATCTAACTATATGCGCGGAATAGATTTTGTTCAAATATCTACTACATTAATGAGTATGGTAGATTCCGTAATTGGAAAAGTGGCTATAAATTTTAAGAAAAATAAGAATTTACTCGGATCTTTTTATTCGCCACGATATGTGTTTAGTGATCTAGATTTCTTATCCAGTCTAAAGCAAGACGAAAAAATCTTAGGTCTATCGGAGGTGTGGAAACATGCGCTAATAAAAAGAGACAATAATATCGTTGATAAAATTGAGAGTTATCTGCTTAATTTTTCAGATAAATATTATTCCGAATTTATTTATTTTTCTATGCAAATAAAGAAATCTTGCGTTGCACCAGATCATAATGACAAAAATGGCAATCATAAAGCATTAAGTCTTGGTCATACTTTCGCAAATTTTTTGGAAAGAGATTCAACGATGCGACACGGAGTAGCTGTTGTGTACGGTATTATTTTTGTTGCAATTCTATCAAAAAATCTTAGAAAATTGTCTTTTAAAAATTATAAACAAATAATTAAAACAGCAAAGAGATTTGAAAAAAATATAGGACTTTTGAGAGAAATCCAAAAGGATTTAAAATTTGAAGATGTGCTAGAAAGTTTTTTTTCCGATAAGATAAGTGAGAATAATTCTTTGAACTTTGTATTGCCTACTGATTCTGGATACATGGTATATAAAAACGTTTCCAAAAAAACAGTAATAAAGTCATTAGAGATGTTTTGTGATTTAAAATTAGAGAAATAACTATTGAATTGTTTCGCAAGATCCTGCGATGAAAGAATGTTTCGATAAGTGTGCTGGTGGTAAATCCTATCCGAAAAATGGTACGAAACCGCCCAAGGAAGTCGAGGAAATTGGAATTTTTCTTGTTTTCATTTTTATGCTACAATAAAGTCAGTAAAAGCTAAGAAAAAATATGGCGGAGAATATTTATGTTTCACTGGATGAAGCGAGGGAAGAAATCAGAAAAAGATGGAATGATGTTGAGCTCCGAAAAAAAGTGGAAGAAGAGTTAGGGGATAATTTTATGCCAGAATTTAAGGATAATCCTCGAGCAGTTCTTTTTCGTCAAATATGTCCGGCAGATAATGGCTTTGAATTCTTCTTTTATTCTGGGAAATATATAAAGGCAGAACCTTTAATATTGGAATATCATGATGATATGTTTGTTTCTTTTAACGAAGAGAAAAAGGGGCTTGGTCGTTTGAGAGTAAGATTAAATGATGGATCTCCTGCAATGATAGATATAATGAATTTTCATGAAAATGAAAAAAAGAAATTAGGTGAATGTGTGCTGAAGACAGGTGAGAAATTAGTTGATTTTCATCATAATCTTTTTAATATTTCTATGCATAGAGTTGATTGTATTGAAAATTCAAATTGGTTTCATAATATTGGAGATGCTTCAAGATATTATTATTATGTATTGCTTCATTTTGTTGCCCATGGAGTTTTGTTTGATGTATTTCAATCAGAAGAAGATGAGGCAGAGGATGTTTTTACTAGAGAAATTGTTTTGCCTACAATTGAAAAAATTAAACAAAAATTTAATATAAAACCGTTAATCATTAGGCTTTATCCAAGCAATCAAAGCACAGAAGAAGATTTCTATTGGTGGTGCTATCCTCCTGTTGTTAATAAGTATATAATTGATTATGCAGAAAAGCATGAGCTACCACTCAAAAAGTTAAGTAATAATTAATTGACTTAGGTCAAATAATAAATTATGGATTTTAATTTAATCGATAGCATAAAAGCTTGCCAAGTTGAGATTCCTCCCTTGCTTTATTATTCACATATACCCACAGCAATTATTTCCATGTTGATTGGCTTGTTTGTATTTTTTAAAAATAGGAACTTAATTAGTAAAATACTACTTTCACTTTCTACTGTATTTACAATTTGGCTTATTTTTAATTTAATAGCTTGGATAAGTATAGATGGTAAACTGATAATGTTTATTTGGTCTTTCTTTGGGATGCTGATGGTTTCTCTTTTCGCTTTGTGTTTTTATTTTGTTTATGTTTTTATAAACAAAAAAGATATGAGATGGCAGCTTAAAATTATTTTGCTTATTATAATTTTGCCATTTATTTTATTAAATAAGGAAAATACTTCAGGATTTGATTTGACAAATTGCGAGGCGATTGAAAAAACAATGTATTCTTACGCAGTATATTTTTTTGAATTATTTTTTTCTTTATGGATTTTAATATATGCAATTTATAAATATAAAAAGGTTGATTCGAGTATGCAAAAACAGATTATTTTTTTAATAATAGGAATAGAATTTTTTCTTTTTTCTTTTTTTGTTACCGGTTATATCTCAAGTATTCTCACTGTAAATTCATACAATATAGAATTTTATGGTCTTTTTGGTATGACATTTTTTATGGGAATGTTGGCGTATCTAATCGTGAGATTTGAAGCATTTAACATAAAAATGATTGGTGCCCAAGCATTGGTGGTGGGATTAGTGATTCTCATCGGTTCACAATTTTTCTTCATAAGATCTTTTATCAATCAAATCCTCACGGGCATAACTCTGGCATTGTCGATTGTTTTTGGTTGGGCGCTGATTCACTCGGTAAAGCTTGAAGTGGAAAGAAAAAATGAATTGCAAAGAATGTCAAACAGCTTGGCGTTGGCGAATGATAAGTTGCGAAAACTGGACAACGCTAAGTCGGAATTTATCTCAATCGCGTCTCATCAACTACGAACGCCTCTCACCGCCATCAAAGGCTTCATTTCTCTGATCTTGGAAGATTCATACGGAAAAGTTAGCGCAGAAATCAGAGATGTGCTTAACAAGGTCTATATTTCCAATGAGCGACTCATCGAACTAGTGGAAGACCTTTTGAATTTGTCGCGCATTGAATCTGGAAGAATGGAATATACTTTTGAAAAAACAAATTTTAATGAATTATGCCAAGAAATTTATGATACTTTTGCTTTGCGCGCCAAAGAAAAAGAATTGCGCTTAGAATTGGTTTTGCCCCAAAATTCAACAGCAGAGGCTGTGACTGACCGAAGCAAGGTTCGTGAAGTTATTTCCAATATGGTAGACAATGCTTTGAAATATACCATTAAGGGTGGAGTGAAGATGAAAGTTTCTGAGAATGAAAGAAATATTTTGGTGGCGATAATTGACACTGGCATCGGTGTTCCTGAGGAGGAAATCCCCTATTTGTTTTCCAAATTTTCTCGAGGCAAAGACATCAATCGCTTGAACGCCGGAGGCACCGGTCTTGGTCTCCACGTCGCTCGAAAAGTCATGGAAGCCGTTGGTGGTCGCATCTGGGTAGAATCCGCCGGCACCAACCTCGGCTCAACTTTCTTTTTGGAAATTCCAAAAGAGCATGCGGAAATTAATTGAGTTTGATTTATAAGGTCTTTTGTGCTATAATTAGAATATGGAAACACTTCAAAAAGTTGGTCTTTTTTGGGATATTGACAGGAAAAAACTGAATCCTAAGAAATATAAAAAATTTATTATTCAAAGAATTCTAGAGAAAGGAGATCTGGATGATTTATGTTGGGCAAAAAATTTTTATGGAAAAAAAGAATTAGAAGAAGTGTTTTGTCAAAAACAAGATAAATTAGACAAAAAGTCAGTTAATTTTTGGCAGGGATATTTTAATTTAAAAAAATCAACATGTATCCAGAAGCTATCAATCAAAAAACTCAGTGCGTTTTTCACAAGATAAAACAAACAAAATTTATTGCGGATTTTTATCTGGCAGGTGGAACAGCATTGGCAATTTATTTAGGACACAGAGAATCTATTGATTTGGATTTTTTTTCGCAAAAAGAATTTTCTTTAGCAAGGATAAAAAAAGAGTTATCAACGCTTGGATCCTTTACTCTAATTTCCGAAGAGGAAGGTACACTCCACGGTCTCTTAGATGAAGTCAAGCTTAGTTTTTTTTGTTATCCTTATCCAATGCTTTTTCCATTTGTTAATTTTGAAAAAGTATCCTTGGCTGACGAGCGGGATATTGCTTCAATGAAAATAGATGCCATTTCTTCTCGAGGAAGCAAGAAGGATTTTGTCGATTTATATTTTTTATTGGAAAAATATTCACTAGAAGAATTGCTAAGTTTTTTTGAAAAAAAATATAGTCAAATTAAATTCAATCGACTTCATATTCTTAAAAGTCTAATTTTTTTTAATGATGCGCAAATTGAACCAGATCCGATTATGCTAAAAAATATTTCTTGGGATAAGATTAGAAATGGAATTGAAAAAAATGTAGAGAGGATGGTTTAGCGGGTAATAAATAATAGAGGTTTTTGGTGGTCCTATATTTCTATCCTTATCCCCACAACTCCGTATTTAATTTGTTCTGCTGGTAAATAAAAACAATTAATTTCTTTTAACAGGGATTTTTTGGATGATCCGCCGAAGTATTGAGCTGGGAAATCAGAAAATAAATCTTCAAAAGAATTATATCTGTATAGTGCGCGAACCTTTGCTTTTGTAATTTTAGCGGAACCATCTTTTTGTGAAAAATATATTATATCGCCAATTTTGATTGATTGGCGTTTTCTGTCAAAAAGTCGAGATTCTATAATTTTTTTTCCGGCGGATATTTTATCAAATGGTTTCTGACTCAGTTTCATCTTATGAATATGCATAATTTAGGGTTTATTTTTAAATTATTTTTCTATTAGTAAAATATCACATAAACAATTATTTGCCAAGAAATTATAATTTGCATTGGCATGGGAAGTATGAAAAGTGTATAATGAAATCATGAATGAATATCTTGAAAATTTTATAAATACAAAATTTAAAAACCATGGTAATGCTTTGGATCTTGGC